>CAIKZP010000085.1 GCA_903831935.1 uncultured Bacteroidota bacterium
CTAAAATGCAAATAAAAAATTTAATAGGATTTGAGGTTAAACGGCAATGACTCATATAAATCGTTTTTCGGGTTTAAATGTAGCATTCTTATTCGGAATTTATAGGTATTCAGAATTTTGCAATCCATTTAGAATACCTGTAAATCAACTAATTGGCTCCATAAATATATTATATTAGATGGTATACAGGACGGAACAGGATAGAAGCCTATTTTATCTATGATAACTTTAGTAAGTATGCTTGTAAAAGGCAAAATATTCATTTAATCAACTGGTCTTATGCAAATTCAAAAGAGAATCATTCTATCAATTTGTTTTTTAATAACGCTTGTAAGTCAAGCCCAACAAGTACTTGAAACTGGTGGTCAAAAAATGCCAGAAGAATGGATTGATAAAAGCACCCATCATAAAGTGGTGAATATTTCTCGTAAAGAGGGAAGTAATGTGAGTTTTTATTTTCACAACAATCCTTTTGTTGGAAATAAAATGGTGTTCTACAGTAGCGGCAAACAAAAAGGGGGAGAAGCTACTGATATGAAAAAACAAGAAACCTATAACCTGAATATAAAAGACAAGCAGTTGTATACGGTAGACTTGTCTACTTTACAATTAGAACAATTAACATACCATCCATTACCCATGAATGGAGAGATTGTATGTGCCAAAACAAAAGAAGTTTTCTATCAAGTAAAAGACAGTGTATTTTCTGTAAATGTAAACACCAAAAAAGAAACCTTGGTGTATGTGTTTCCTGATAATTTTAAAGCAAGCATAACCACTGTTAATGCCAACGGAACATTGTTATCTGGTTCTAAAGCAAGTGAGGCAGAAGCCGAATTGTATAAAAAGAATCCTGAAAAGAAAGATTATTTCAATATTATTTATGAGGCAAAATTGCCAAAAACATTGTTTACTATAAATATTAAAACAAAAGAATTAAAGAAAATATTTACTGATAGTGCTTGGTTAAACCATGTGCAGTTTTCTAGTACAGATCCTAATTTATTAATGTTCTGTCACGAAGGCCCATGGCACAAAGTAGACCGTATTTGGACGATTGATGTTACAACTAATGCAGTAAAACTAATGCACAAAAGAACCATGGATATGGAAATTGCAGGACATGAATGGTTTGGTGCAGACGGAAAAATTATATGGTACGATTTGCAACAACCAAGAGGCGTTAACTTTTTTGTGTCTGGAACCAACGTAACTACAGGAAAAGAAATTAAGTACGAAGTAGAAAGAAATGATTGGTCTGTACACTATACTTCCTCTGCCAATGAAAAGAATTTTGCAGGCGATGGCGGAGATCCTGGAGCAGTGGCAAAATCAAAAGATGGTCAATGGATTAATTATTTTAGCATACAAGGAAATAAATTGGTGTCTGAAAAATTGGTAAATATGAAATACCACAAATATAAATTAGAACCCAATGTACATATTAGTCCAGATGGAAAATGGGTTATTTTCAGAGCCAATTTTGAAGGCACAGAAAATGTGTACGCAGTAGAAATAAAGAAATCGGAATTGTAAAACAGCAATTATTCTGGCGTGTAATTTTTATACGCCAGAATTTTCTAGGTAATGGTTTACCCTTAATTCTAAGGCCTGCTCTTTGGAAAGGAGTAATTTCAGTAAAACCAATTGGTTATTGGCTCTTACTAAGTTTTGTCCTTCGTATTTTGAACCGTAATAGCTGTCGTTATTAAAGTAGTCTGTAATAAAGCGTAAAGCTTGCATGTAAATCATAAACTTGCCTGCGTAAACAAAATAACTTTTTTCTTCGTCACTCAATTCATCTTTCATTTCACTGATATAGCCTTCTAAAATGGCTTGAAAATAGTCTTCACGAATTTCTATTTTTGAAAAGTCTACTTCTTCTTCACTTACTGGCGACAAATAAGTTCTAAGCATATCTCCAACATCACTAATAAAATAGCCAGGCATTACTGTATCTAAATCTATTACACAAAGTCCTTTGTTGTTTGCATCAAAGAGTACATTGCTAATTTTTGTATCGTGGTGTGTAACCCTTTTTTTAAAATTTGAATTGGTTTTAATTTGGTCGAATTCATCCACAATGCTTTTTTGTGATTCAATGAATTCAATTGCTTCAGCACATGCGTTAATTCTATTGGCATTCCCTTTATTCAGCGCTGTTTCAAATTGCTGGTATCTTAAACTAAGGTTGTGGAAGTCTACTAGTGTTATATGCAGTTTTGAAACATCAAATTTGCTTAAATTTTTCGTGAATCTTCCAAATTGCTTAGCACCTTCAAATGCAAGTTGGCTATTTTGTAAAGTATTAAAAGTTTTTGAGCCGATTACAAATTCAAACATCCTACAATATCCTTCCGAAGGATGAAATACAATTTCTTTTTTATCGAGTGTTTGAATTGTTTTTACAAATAAATAATCAGGGAAATTAGTATTGAAAAATTCTTTTAGCGCATGAATGTTTTCAGCAATATCAGAAGGGTTATGAAAAACATTGTCATTTATTCTTTGAAAGATATAGGAATCCCCTTTATGCATTAACAGCCAGGTTTGGTTGATTAGACCATTTCCAAAAGGGGTTAAAGTGCAATCTGATGTTAAAAAACCGTATTTATTTTCTATTATACCAAGCATATCAGGCTACTTGAGTTGTCTCTATTGTCAAACATAATCAATCAATTTCAATTTAAGTTATGCAAACGATTGTGCTATTTTAAACCTTGTAAATCTACAACTTTGTATGTAACACTAATTTTGGTTCAATAATTATTTTGTAAAAAATAGTTTCTTCACTCGCGTTTTTTTCATTTTTTAGTATATCTAGTATTATTTCCATTGCTTTTTGCCCTTGTTGATAGGAGAATTGTTCTACAGAAGCCAAGGGAGGGTTTGCTGAATAATGACTTATTGGCAAGTTAGCAAAACTTACAAAACTTATTTTTTTACTAGATTTAGATTTGTTGACTGCTTTTACTACATCTAGCATTACATAGTCATTGAATGTAATAATTGCAGTAGGCTTAGTTTTTAACAATAACAACTTCTCAGTTACTTTATAAATATTATCTGGAGAAAGATCAGATGAAATGACAAGTGATGGATCGAACTTCAATCTTGCTTTAGACATGGCAGTTTTGTATCCTTCAAGCCTTTCTTTGCTAGCCAATAAATTCATTGGTCCATTAATCATTCCAATGGTTTTGTGTCCTATTTTTCTTAAATAATTATACGCTTGCGTTGTGCCAGAAGCCATATTGCAAGCCACATAATGAATATTGGTCATGTCTGGAATTCGATCAAAGAAAACCACGGGAATATCGTATTTACGAAGGATGTTGAAATGCTCGTAATCAGTAGTGTTTTTTGAAATAGATACGATCAAACCATCTACCCGGTGATTTTTCATCGTTTCAACTAGTTGCTTTTCACGTTCCTCTAAATTATGAGACTGACCCATTAAAACAGTATAATTATTATTATTTGCACAATCTTCTATACCACTAATGGCGGTAGAAAAAAAGGATTCGGATAGTTCTGGAAGTATTACGCCTATTGTAAAGGTTTTTCCTTTTTGAAAAAAAATAGCTGTTTGGTTAGGCTCATAATTCAGTTCTCTAGCTAGTTTTTGAACATTTGCCTTGGTTCTAAGTCCAATACTCTTGTGGTCATGGAGGGCTCTTGAAACTGTTGAGGGAGATATGTTTAATTGTTTGGCAATCTCTTTTATAGTAGTAATATGCTTCTCCAATTGGTAGAATTTATTTAATGAAACTTATTTCACGCAAACGCTTGCGCTATCTGTGCAAACGTTTGCGTGAAATAGTGTATTTGTTTTTCCTTTTTTAAATGTAGCAGATTTCTTTCTATCTTGTTTCAAAACTACTAAAGATGTATCATAGATTCCTTGAAACTAGCGCTAAAATGACCCTGGTTTTTGTATTGCTAATGATTGTAAATCCGCTCTTTTCGCAAGAACTTAAATATGCCGATGGGGCAAATGCTTGGAACCCAGATTCGCTTGGCAATCATAGAGCAGTATTGGATTTTAATGGCAATGCAACAATTGCCAAAGCAACTATTGCATGGAGAAGAGCTGATTTAAATCCATCAGAAAAAAGGATAATTATTCAGGATGCTAAAACAGGTAAAAAAATATCCAATGTTCAAATAGCTAGTTTTGATAGAGAAGTTGGTACTATTTTATTTGAGCCCATTTCTGGAAAAGGTGTTTACTATGTGTATTATATGCCTTATAAATACGAGGGACTAAAATCTTATTATCCCAAAGGTGTTTACTGGAAGCCAGAACAAACTGCTAGCGATAAATGGATAACTAGTATTGATAAATCAATGCCTAGCAATTGCAGTGTAAAAGAAATTCAAAGCGTTAATGCGTTTAATAGTTTTTATCCAATGGAAGTAATTGCTACTGCTGCAGAAACAAAATCATTGGTTGACAAAAGCAGTAACAAATCTTTTCTGGTTTTTATAGAAGATCGTTTGCATTCTATTAAAATGCAAAATGACTTGCCTCAAAGATGGATTCTAAAAGGAAATCAAACTTCGTTTTCAGACAAAGCATTGCGTGGTGAATATTTGGCTTTTCAATTAGGTATTTATGCATTACAAGATTTGCCGGAAGTTTTTATAGAATTCTCAGACCTAAGTTCCACTAAAGGAAAAAAGATTGCAGCCAAAAACATTCAGTGTATCAATACAAATGGTACTAAATACGATGGATCTGTTTTTGCAAATAGACCTAGTGTTTTAAAAGGAAAGATTCAAGCTATGTGGTGTGGGGTAGATGTACCTGAAAC
>CAIKZP010000086.1 GCA_903831935.1 uncultured Bacteroidota bacterium
ACCCAATTTAAAAGTGCCTAGTTCTTTTGAAATACTTACCTTGTATAAGATTAAATAGACCAATTGCCGATGATAATAACACTATTACCACCCCAGTAATAGATGCAACTAGTTATTATCCATTCGGGCTTATAATGGTTGGAATTAGTTCTAAAGCTGCCGGGAAGTTGGAAAATAAGTTTAAATTCAATAAGGGATCAGAGTTGCAGCATCAGGAATTCAGTGATGGTTCAGGTCTTGAATTATACGATACCCATTTTAGACAATTTGATTTTCAGCTTGGAAGATGGTACCAGTTAGATCCCAAACCAAATTATTATGAAAGTTTGTATGGATCTATGAGAAATAATCCTATTTTAAATAATGACCTGCTAGGTGATACGGTAATTATTAAAAATGGAATTGCGAGTGGAGATAATGTAACTGTTCATCTTGAGCCTATAGTTGATAGGGGAAAAATGTCAAAAGGAACACAAGCTATAATACTACATAGAACTGAGGGAGGAAATGCTGACGGAGCAATTAGTGCTTGGAAAGAAGAAAAAGGCGCTGCTGGCGCTCATGTTATCGTTGATAAAGACGGAAAGATTAAACAAGTAGTTAATTTTGATAATAAAGCAAATCAAGTAGGTAAAACAAAGGATCCAAGTTTCCCTAACAACTCAAACTCTGTTGGTGTTGAAGTTGTAGGAAGATATAATGAAAAATCTAAAAATTGGGAGCCATTAACTCCTCAACAAGTTACATCAACGGCAGAATTGGTAAATGGAATAATGAAAGCTTATGGTCTTAGCCAAAAGAATATTTACGAACATGATATAATCTCATGGAAAACAAATGGAGAGGGAACAATTGTAAGAAACGCAATTCAAGTTAAATTGGATAACCCAAATACAAATAAGCAATAATAAAAATTATTTTATGATTAAGTCATATATAGTTACGATTTTGAATATCTTAATTTCAATTCATTCTTTTCCACAACAAAATTCTGCATTACGTATTAAAAGCAAATTGATAAAAACAATAGAATTTAAAGACACAACTTTGAAAAGTGAAAAAGAAATGTTCCAAAAATGTAATAACTGGGAAATTTCTATAAACGATGCATTGAAAGCATTCTCATTTTCTAAACAAATTACCTCAGAACAAAAATCTGCTTTATATAATTGGTTGCCTTGTTATTTTAAAAGTACAGTAATATACAATAAGAGTAAATATTATATGGAGGTAAATGCGGCATCATACATTGTTTTATATAATAAAAGTTCCACATTATATTTTGGTTGTTCAAATTCTGAATGTGAAAAATTTTTTATCTTAAAAGGTGGGAATGCAAGTGCAGACTAAATAGTGATAAAAATATACTATTAAAACCTGCCAAATAATATATCATACCAATAATTTGTCACCGTGTTCTTTGAATTAAAATTTTGTACTACTTTAAGGAAACATTATTATCCATTCGGATTAATAATGAAAGTAATTGGGAAGGAAGGATCTGATGGATTGAAGAATAAGTTTAAGTATAATGGTAAGGAAGAACAAAGAAAAGAATTTAGCGACGGAAGTGGACTAGATTATTTAGATTATGGGGCTAGGATGTATGATGCACAGATCGGAAGATGGCACAATATAGATCCGTTAAGTGAAACTTCAAGAAGGTGGAGTCCATATGTTTATGGAGCAGATAATTCTATTAGATTTATTGATGTAGATGGAATGTGGCCATATCCTGTAAACATTCGTTCTTTTGCTCCATATAATACGTTCGGAGGTTATTTTAGAGGCGATGGTGACAAAAGAGGATATACTACATCGCCGAATGCAACTGCCCGGTTAGCTCAATCATTTACAGTAAATCCAACGACACATTCCGTTACAGATCCGCAAACCAGTTCAAACGCATCATATCATCCACTTTTAGGTACAAGTGTTGCAAAGGATGATAAGGGAAGTATTACAAATTTTAGATCTGCCGAAAACAAAGATGGAAGTTCAACAGTCTCTTTTACATCAAATATGTCAGGACATAATCCTTTATTTAAAGGATCACCGGATATTGACGTACATACAAATTTTACTTTAACTGAAAATGAAAAGGCAGGCACATTGAACATTAATGCAGTACAAACAGGAGATGCTTTTCCGTCTGCAGAGACTTTTATCGGTGATTCTAAAGGCAATCAGTTATTCATAGGTGTTAGTCCAGCAAATGGAAATCCGTATACAAGTCTTCCTGGTGATAATGATAGACCAATGATGTCAGCAAATTTTACAGTAACAATGGATAATAAAGGTGGATTTACTGGTGTTTTACAGGGCGATAAAAAGTATTCGATAACAGATTGGAATAAGATGAATCAAAATAAGCCAATAGTGCAAAATTAGAATTATGAAAATATTGAAAACAAACTGGATTAATATAATAGGAGTATTAGGTGCAGTCTTTTTGTATTCTGTTATTTTAAATTTGACTGATTCGAATACCTCTCAAAATATCTTTCAAGCAGTATTTGCAGGGTTAATATTGATCCTTTTTTACGGAGTTATGTTTTGGGTGCTATTCATAGTGTCTTTAATTATATTCGACTTGCTATTTATTGTTAAGAATCAAAGCAATCTTAAAATAAAGTTGTTGGCAGAATGGTTTATACTAAGTGTTCCATTTATTTATTGGGCCATTAAGTATAGTGAGTGGATATTTTTAGTAGCCATTATATCTTTTTTAATTACACAGTTACGTAGGAGAAAAATGATAGAGAAAGTCTATTGATTGGATATTCCATCATAAAGATACAAAGCCCTGCAAATGCGAATCTTTCAAAAATTAAAAATAAATTTTATAATAAAATGTTTATTTTTAAGGAATAGAAAATGTTATTTGAGAGGCTTGTAGTAGGTTTCTAAAAAAGGTGAGACATGCGCAAGTTGCTATAGTAGTTATGATCCATTCGGATTAATAATGAAAGTAATTGGGAAAGAAACTGCTGGGTCATTAGAGAATAAGTTTAAGTATAATGGCAAGGAGAAACAGGATAAGGAGTTTAGTGATGGAAGTGGGTTGGAGTTTTATGATTTTGGGGCTAGGATGTATGACGCACAAATTGGAAGATGGGGTACGCTAGACCCATTAGTTGATATAATGCGTAGGCATTCACCTTACAATTATGCATTTAATAATCCTCTACGTTTTATAGATCCTGATGGAATGGGGCCAGAAGATATTATTATTTCCGGGAGTTCCGCTTTTAGACAAAAGGCATTTACTAATTTACAAAAAATCACGTCTACACCTTTAGTATTACTTGATAATGGAAAAGTAGTGCAAGAAAGCGGTGTTAAATCTTTTGACAATCCAACTACTTTTATTCCATTAACTAAAGATGCAAGCCAAGGTCAACCTGAAAATTTTAGTGGCACTAAATTGCCTGTTCCTAAACCTGAAGGTACAGATTTAGTTACTGATTTAATTAATTTCGATAAAACTACTATTATAGTTGAGAAGATAAACGATGGGAACGAAACTACTACTAATATTAATGCGCTACTTAAACCAGATGGTACGCCGGGCCCAGGAGCTGATTCTAAAATTGGATTTAATCCTACAAAAACTACTGGAGGTCTAGATGTCAACGGTAGTAATACTCGACCAACACAAGTTGGGCTAGGTCATGAATTACTGCATGCAAGGCATAATGCTAAAGGAGTAAACAGTTCAAATACATCTTCTGGAGTTGTAGACCCAGATGGGAAAAGTGGTAAAACTCTTAGCAATGAAGAGTTGAAAACTCGTCATGAAGAAAATAAAATACGTTCAGAACAAAATACACCACTTAGAAAAACTTAAGGTTATGAAATTATTTTTTGCACTGGTCTTTATTTCAATTACATGTGATAAATTGCTTGTTGAAAAAGCACCTATTAATAATTATTGTAAGTTCTCATTACATATTTGGAACTATAATAATTCCTCAGCTTATACTACTTACTATAAAATAGATAGCGACAGTATAAATGTTACAATTGAAAATGGTATTCAGGGGGAGAGCGATAAAATAATCTTAAGAAGAAGAATGAAGGATACAGAAA
Source organism: uncultured Bacteroidota bacterium (assembly GCA_903831935.1). Classification (GTDB taxonomy): domain Bacteria; phylum Bacteroidota; class Bacteroidia; order Chitinophagales; family Chitinophagaceae; genus Sediminibacterium. The sequence continues at coordinate 4,093 of CAIKZP010000086.1, forward strand.
AAAAAAGTTTATATAATTTTCTTTTGTCCTTTCCTATAGATAGACTTGACACAATTTATAAAAACCCATTAGTGGAAGATGGAGACCAAAAGAGAATTGAAATATCTATTTGTGGCAAAAGAAAAACTATTGACATAGAGAATTTTTATCAAAAGGACCTCGCTAGATTATTTAATAATATAAATGAGTTTTTTGAAAAAGATATTCAAATTAATTATGTAAAGTAAAGTTTTATTTAGTGCAAGTGTGCATGGGCAGTGCTTCTATTCTTTGATGAACAAGATATACATATGAATCTCATTTTGACCGACAGAGGTACCGAGTTTAAAGGCAAGCATGAGCATAATGAATAAGAGGGTTATTTTACCATTTAGGGCATAGAATACTCCCGAAAAAAAAGTTCTTACCACTCATTGCAATATCATCGGTGAACGGATTAATAGAACCATTAAAGAGGAATTTTAATTCATTGCGTTTCAAATTGAACTGACAAATTCGTAAAACAAAAAAGTCAATGACTCCATCAACTAAATTTCATGTTTAGAATAATAATCACATTTTGCTGTATACTTTTTTATTCATGCCAAGAAAATAAAAGTGATAATAAACTAAAGGCATCGACATCACAGGAAAAGGATTCCATAAAATTATTTTCTGTCATTGAAAAAGATAGTGCTTATTTTATAAGCTATCAGTTTAGTAAAAAGGAAAACCGAAGTGGATCTCCTATTTATGAATATAAAATAAATGACGAAACAAGATTTATTATCTTATGTGATAATGTGCCAACCCCCAATAAACTGGACAAATTCTAAAAAACAATTTGAAATTAACATACTTCTTCCTGATATTGTTTGTCAAAAGGTTTTATCAGGTCGAAACATCATATTGAAGATATTTATCTCCCTGAAACCCCCGGTACCACTGCTAAACTTTCATTGCCAGTTTCGTTAACCGATTGTACTGCAAAAAAATAATTGTCTTTTGAAAAGGGAAGTAAATATTCTTTTTCAGTTGTAAAATATTTTTTCTGCCAAAAAGCACTGGTTGTTTCGCGTTGTAAAATATAATATCCTTTTACATTGCCTGATTTTGGTGCTTGCCAAGTGATATATGAATTATTAGAAAGATTTTTCACTTCAATTTTAACCGATTCTGGCATGGCAGGTGCTTTTGCTAGATTGGCTAAATTGGCCAAGTTCATGGCGGTATTTTTACGCAAATATTCAAAGTCCATAAATTCTGGAAGGTCTCCATACTGAATGCCATTTTCCATTTTTACATCTTTGTGTTGGTGGTTGTAGTTTTCATTCATTTCAGAAATTCGAACTGCAGCAAAACCATTTTCTACATAAGGCAAATGGTCGCCACCTCTTAAGAATCGATCATTTCTATATACCAATACCAATTCTAAATTTTCTACATAACGTTCGCCAATTTCTTTTACATAACGCGCTAATTGACGCGCTTTTCCGTCATTCTCTAAACCCATTTGTCTGATTTGTTTGGCAGATTTTTCTGTTTCAAAAGCAGGCAATCCTTCGCTAAAAACGCGCACACGGGTATTGTCAATAATATTGGTTTCGTTGCTATTATTGCTACCCATAATATCGTTATTCAATACTGCTTGAATATTCCAGTTTTCTTTTTTTGCTTTATTAGCCATAAAATAAGCACCCAATAAACCCTGTTCTTCGCCACTAACGGTTACAAAAATAATGGTGGCAGGAAAACTATGTTGGCTCATAATTCTAGCGCATTCTAATACAGCAGCAGCGCCACTTCCATCGTCATTGGCGCCTGGTGCATCACCAACGCCATCAATAGGGCTGCCACGCATATTATCGAGGTGTCCACTTATTAAAAATATGCGATTGTCATTAGGGTCAGTGCCTTTTAGTGTGGCCACTACATTGCCTAGTAGCGTTGGTGCAATTACACGTTTATTGTCGGGCATTAAAGTAGTTGTATCAATCATGGCGGATAGTCTGCCACCTGAGCTTTTAGCAAAACTGTTGAATTTATTTAACACCCAATTTCTGGCTGCTCCAATTCCACGCTTGCTATCGGTTCCTGTACTTAGTGTATTTCTTGTACCAAATGCTACCATTTGTTGAATATATAATTGCACAGAATCTTTTGAAACTGCTTTAATCATTTGTGCAATTTCTGGATCTCTATTAATGGTTGTTTGTGCTTTTGTATTGTTTAAACTAAATAGCAAAACAAGTAATGCGAAACCGATTTTTTTCATAGTTGTTTTTTAGTTGCTTCAAATAAATTATTAATAATTGTATTTATCCTTCCATTTATCTTTTAAAAAATTGCGTAATTCATTTTCTCTTGCGTTATTCCCTGGCGTATAAAATCTTGTGCCAATAAGAGGGGCAGGTAGGTACTCTTGGTTAATAAAATTGCCTTCTCCTAAATGAGAATACTGGTAATTTTTTCCATAGTTTAAATCCTTCATTAACTTAGTAGGCGCGTTGCGAATATGCAATGGTACTGGTTGGTCTCCAAATTGCTGTACCGCTTTTTGGGCTTCAGTTATGGCTACTACGGCAGCATTGCTTTTTGGCGATGAAGCCATATAGGTAACGCATTGTGCCAAAATAATCCTGCTTTCTGGATAGCCTATTTTACTTACGGCGTCGAAGGTATTGTTGGCCAATAACAAAGCATTTGGGTTGGCATTGCCAATGTCTTCACTAGCAAAAATTAGCATGCGTCGGGCAATAAATTTTACGTCTTCACCTCCTTCAATCATTCGGGCCAACCAATACATGGCACCGTTAGGGTCACTACCACGCATGCTTTTTATAAAGGCAGAAATAATATCGTAATGCTGTTCTCCTTGTTTGTCGTAGAGTGCAATTTTATTTTGCGCAATATCCATCACAGCCAAATCGGTAATGCTATTTTCTACGCCTGTTTTTTTATTGGAATTATTAATTGTTTCACTAACTAATTCCAATAAGTTTAAAAGCTTTCGTGCATCTCCGCCAGAAATTCTAATCAGCGCTTCAGTTTCTTTTAATACAATATTATACTGAGCAATGATGCTGTCTTTTGCAATTGTTTGCGCTAATAATTTAATTAAATCAGTTTCGTTTAAAGCCTTTAACACATATACTTGACACCTGCTGAGTAAGGCGCTATTTACTTCAAACGAAGGGTTCTCGGTAGTTGCACCAATTAATGTAATAATTCCTTTTTCAACAGCCCCAAGTAGTGCATCTTGCTGGCCTTTATTAAATCGATGGATTTCATCAATAAATAAAACCGCACCTGATTTTTGGGTAGCGGCTTCTATAATTTCACGAATTTCTTTTACACCACTACTAATGGCGCTCAATTGAAAATAAGGCACTTGTAAATTATGGGCTATGATATTGGCAATGGTTGTTTTGCCAACGCCAGGAGGACCCCATAAAATCATGGATGGAATACGTCCGCTTTCAATAGCATTGCGCAAAATACTTCCTTTGCCTGTTAGGTGCTCTTGTCCTATAAGGTCGTTAAGTGTTTCGGGCCGAATTCGTTCTGCTAATGGGGTTGTTTGATTCACTGTTGTAAAGTACAAAAAAAATACAGATGCTATTTAAATAGACTTACCACTTGTGTAATTTTAAGCAGGGTCTTTTGGCAAAAATAGGTATGCGTATTGTTTTAATAGTTTAAAACAGATAGACAAATGTGCCAATAGTATCAAAGAAAAGAAAAAGAAAAAATAAGAAATACTCCGCATGAGTTTAACAAAAAGCGCAGGTGTAAATTCTGCTGGCAATTTTGATTGGGTGTCTAAGAACTTGTCAATAATTGTTTTTAGTTCTGCATCACCCATGTAAAACATACTTAAAGAATTCATTAAAAACATAAATGAAAAAAACAAACTTACATATGCATTCACTCTAATCCAATCCTTTGTGGATGCAGGTGCTGGCATATTATGTTTAACGTGCTTGGTAATAAAAAACAAACTGGCAAATACATAAATGCAAAATCCGCCAACTAAAAACACCGCAAACAAAAATGTGGGATTTGCTAGTGCACTGAGTAATAAAATAATATCCATTAGTCCAAAAAGAATAGCAAATGGCACTAAAATAAAGGTCAGAATTTTGAATATGGTTAATTGCTGCATAAAATCAATGGGTCTATTGTTGTTGTTGTCCTGCAAAAGTATCGATAATTATTTCAGGTCCATCCGATCCTTCTTGTTTTTGCAATTGCACATCGGTAATTTCTTCAAAAACTTGCCCGTCTTCGTATCCAACCGAAACATAAACCGATAAAGACTGTTTAGCGGGTCCTTTAAATGTTCCTTTTGCAGGGGTGCAATCGCTAAAATCGCGTCCTACGGCTAGTTTTACGTGGTTATTGGTTGCCCAAACATTATTGGTAGGGTCAATGCCAATCCAGCCATGATGGGGTATATACGCTTCTACCCAAGCATGTGTAGCACCTTCGCCGCGCATGCCGTTTTTATTAGGACAGATATAACCGCTAACATATCTAGAAGGAATACCAATCATGCGTAATAATTCAAGCATCACGTGTGCAAAATCTTGACAAACACCCGCTTTTTGCGCCACTATTTGATCTACGGTAGTTTCAATAGTAGTGATACCTTTAATATAAGTGAAGTCTGTAAAAATAAAAGCACAACAGTCTTTTACAATATCTAACACTGTTTTAGTAGGTTGATAAAAACTAGTAATATACGATTGCATTGTTGCTAAAGAATTGGAAGGAGCTGTTCTTACCAATTCTAATAAATGCAAATCGTTTCCAATAAAATCAGGTATGTCTTTTACATAAGAAGGAAAACTAATATTTGGTAATGCAAGGGCCGCTGTGCGAACGGTTAATTTGCTTTCAATAATCATTTCTCTATGTGGTGCCATTAAGTTAAAACAACCTGTTTTATTGCCCCAATAGTCTATATAGGTAAGAATTTCAGGCTGACCTGTAATTTTTATTTCGTGAAATAAAGTTTCTTGATCAGGAGAAATAAAAGGAAAAACTTTTATTTCATTTACACTTTCTTTAACCGGTCTATCGTATTCGTATTTTGTAATATGATGTATTGTAAAAACAGCCATTCAATTTTTTTTATGAATAAGAGAAATAGGTTCTGCCTAATGTACGGCTGAATTCATTTAAATCTTTCCGTACAGTAACCAGGTATTTTTCTAACCCTTCTCTTTCTACAATTTCAAGGTCTGCATATTTTACAGAGCTTTGTAATCGGCCAAAAGACCTTTTGAGTTCTTTACTTCCTTCAACAGGGTTAGAGGCCGCAATATCGGTTAAATATCTGTTAGCCCTGTCTAAAGCATAATAAACTGATCTTGGGAAGTTATTGTCGAACAACAATTGTTGCACCACATTGTAGTTGTGGTCTTGCGAACTATAATTTTTTAGGTGCAATTCGTAGCCAGATAATGCCAACAATAAACCACGCCAATAAATAATATCTTGTTCGTTTTTAAAATCGAATGCCACCTCCTTAAAAAAATAGTGCGTGAACTCTGCGGTTAATAAACAACGTTCGGTGTATTTGCCCATGTTCATATAATTCCAACTTTGTCCGCGAGGCATGGTACTATCTGTAATGCCACAAAACTGATCGCTGGTATTAATAAATTTATCAATCACAACAATGGCTTCGGGTCCGGCTAGTTTTTTAGCCAAACCAGGTTGATTAACTAAATGATAAATTTGATTCACTTGCTCCCAAACCTCTTTGGTAATTTGGTCTTGTACCCCTCTTGCATTCTCTCTAGCTCGATTGATAATTACTTTAAATGAGTTTTGATTCTTGGCATCCAATAACAAATATTGTAGTGCAGCAGTATTGTCTTTTTTCAAATCTTCAATGGCTTCATTAGACAAAGAAGTGAATATTTTTAAAGCTGGTTCCCAGGTCATACTATTGGCCTGCACTTTGTCGAAAGATAAAATATAACTGGTTTTCATCAAACGAAGCATTCCGTCTGCGCGTTCCATGTATCGGTTAAGCCAATATAATGAGTCTGCAATTCTACTAAGCATGTGTATTAAATTCTGGTTCTATAAATCAATTTATTTTCTCTTCTATGTTGTTGGCATGTCTATCACCCAAGTGTCTTTACTGCCTCCACCTTGCGATGAGTTAACCACTAAAGAGCCTTCTCTAAGCGCTACACGTGTTAATCCGCCAGCTACAATTTGAATGCCACTTGGTCCGCACAAAGCATAAGGACGAAGGTCTACGTGTCGGGGTTGTAATTTGCCATCAATTAAACAAGGAACAGTAGATAATTGAATGATGGGTTGCGCAATAAATCCTCTGGGATTAGCCAATATATTTTCTTTTGCTTTAGCTATAACTTCATCACTTGCACTATTGCCCATTACCATTCCATATCCACCCGATTGATTGGTTTCTTTTACAACCATTTTATGCATGTTTTCAAAAACATGGGTGCGTTCTTCCACATTATTCATTTGGTAAGTAGGAATATTTGGAAGGATAATTTCTTCGTTCAAATAATATTGAATCATTGCTGGAACATAAGCGTAGACTGCTTTGTCGTCGGCAACACCATTGCCCAATGCATTAACGATGGCTACATTTCCTTTGCGGTAAGCACTAATTAAACCAGGCACACCCAACGCGCTATCCGGACGGAATACCAATGGGTCTAAAAACTCATCATCAATTCTTCTATAAATCACATCTACCTGCCTTAAGCCAGCAGTTGTTTTCATATATACTTTGTGGTTGTCAACCAATAAATCTCTGCCTTCTACTAATTGAATGCCCATTTGCCTAGCCATAAAAGTGTGCTCGAAATAAGCAGAATTATACATGCCTGGTGTAAGTAATACCACTGTTGGATTGGCAATTTGTTTGGGTGCAAATGCATTTAAATTATCGTGCAATAACAACGGATAATTATTAATCATGCGCACATTACTTTCCGATAATAAATTAGGAAAAATACGCTTTGTAACTTCTCTATTTTCTAGCATGTATGATACGCCAGAAGGGGTTCTTAGGTTGTCTTCTAAAATATAAAAAGTACCATCTTCGCCCCTAATTAAATCAATGCCAGCAATATGAACGTATATATCATAAGGCACTTGAATGCCAAAAACTTCACGTGTAAAATGTGGGCAAGACGCAATTAATTCTGCAGGAATAATACCGTCTTTTATAATTTGTTGGTCGTTATAAATATCCTTTAAAAAAAGGTTTAAAGCGGTTAGTCTTTGCTTAATGCCTTTTTCAATATGTTCCCATTCTGTACCAGTAATAATGCGGGGAATAATATCAAAAGGAAAAATTCTTTCAATCCCCTCGTTATCGCTATAAACAGTGAAAGTGATACCCTGGCTCATAAAAAGTTCACTAGCCAATTTGTGCTTTTGCTCTAGGTCGTTTAGGTTCAGTTTACTTACTGTGTCATAGATGGAATTGTATTGTTGGCGAATGCCTTCAATCGCTTTCATTTCATCCCAAATATGAGGCGAAGTTGGGTATTGGTTAAAGAGAATATCTCCCGTCATAAACAATTGATTGTATGGTCAGTTACAAAAAAAAAGTTGCTTGCTAGCCCCGTTGGGTCAGCAAGCAACTTTTCTAAATTAAGGAATTATTACCACGAATTGCTATGATTTTTTAATGTGCCAAAAAAAAAGCGTTTTTCTAGGGTAAGAAAAACGCTTTTCATTTTAAGATTGTTTAGTTTTATTGTAAATCTAATTTGATTTGTAATTCTGTAAATTGTTTGTCATCAATGGTGCTTGGGGCATCTAACATCACATCGCGTCCACTATTGTTTTTAGGAAAAGCAATAAAGTCACGAATACTTTCACTGCCACCTAAAATAGAACAAATACGGTCAAATCCAAAAGCCAATCCACCGTGTGGAGGAGCACCATATTCAAAAGCACCCAATAAAAATCCAAATTTATGATTGGCTTCTTCTTCGCTCATACCAAGGGCTGCAAACATTTTCTCTTGCAATTCTCTTTGATAAATTCTAATAGATCCTCCGCCAATTTCGTTGCCATTCATTACCATATCATAAGCATTGGCTTTAATATTAGAATAGGGATGTTCGAGATATTTAGCAGCATCTTCAATTAAAGGATTGTTGTTAATCATCACTTCAATTTCGTCTGGTTTAGGCGATGTGAAAGGATGGTGACGTGCAACCCAACGATTGTCGTCTTCGGCATATTCAAACAATGGAAAGTCCATTACCCATAATAATTTAAACTCATCGTCTTTTCTAAAACCTAATTTTTTACCTAGTTCAAGGCGTAATTCGCTAGTGGCTTTGCGGGTTCTCTCTTCTCTTCCTGCTAATATTAATACCAAATCACCGGCTACAGCACCTGCTGCATTGGCAATGGCTTTTAGTTTTTCTTCTGGATAAAATTTATCTACACTGCTTTTGTAAGTGCCGTCTGCATTGCATTTGATGTACACCAAACCCATCATGCCTATTTGAGGGCGCTTTACCCATTCTGTAAGTTCATCGGTTTGTTTGCGTGTATACTCACTACAACCAGGAGCTGCAATGGCTAAAACAGTTTCTGCATTATCAAATACACCAAAGCCAGCATCATTAATTAGTTCACCAGTTGCTTGAATTTTTCCACCTTTTAAAAAGGCCGATTTAAGGTTGGCAATTTTCATCCCGTAACGAATATCGGGTTTGTCATTACCGTATTGCCACATAGCATCTTCCCATGTCATGCGTTCAACAACCTCTGTATAATCTATATTTTTAACGTCTTTAAAAATGCGTTTGATTAATCCTTCAAACATATTTAAAATGTCTTCTTGCTCTACAAAAGCCATCTCGCAATCAATCTGCGTAAATTCTGGTTGACGATCTGCACGAAGGTCTTCGTCTCTAAAACATTTTACAATTTGATAGTAACGATCGTAACCACTTACCATCAACAATTGCTTAAAGGTTTGTGGAGACTGCGGTAGCGCGTAAAACTGTCCTGGATTCATTCTAGAAGGCACAACAAAATCTCTTGCACCTTCGGGAGTTGATTTAATTAAAAATGGCGTTTCAATATCCATGAAATTATTTTCATGCAAATAATTTCGGGCCGAACGATTTACTGCATAACGCAATTCTAAATTTCTTTTCACTGCATTTCTGCGTAAATCTAGGTAACGATATTTCATGCGTAAATCGTCTCCACCATCAGTGTCGTCTTGTATGGTAAAAGGTGGGACTGCCGATTTATTTAAGATCTTAAAACTGCTAATGGCAATTTCAATTTCTCCGGTAGGAATATGGGTATTTTTATTGCTTCTTTCTGAAACTTTTCCAGTTGCTTGCAATACAAATTCGCGACCCAATGGATTGGCATCTAGCACTGCATTTAATTCTTCTCCAAACAATAATTGCGTAATACCATAACGGTCGCGCAAATCCACAAATGTAATGGCGCCAAACTTACGAATGGTTTGTACCCAGCCAGCAAGGGTTACTTCTTTAGCAGCATCACTAATCCTTAATTCTCCACAAGTATGCGAACGATACATATAATTATTTTGGTTGATTCGGGTAGCAAATATAACCGAAATGCTTTAAGCGCGAAATATCGGGTTAAAATAGCCTGATTGCATAGCTATTGGTTACTCAATTAAGTGTGGCACAAACCTGCTTTTATTATCTGTAATTAAGGTGTTGGCCTCTCTAATGCCAATACCTGCTGATTCCTGACCAATTATCCAGCTGCCAATTACAGGGTAGTTGTCGGAGAAATTTGGAAGGGTGCAAAGTTCTTGGTAAATAAATCCTTCTGCACCGTATTGGCCTTCTGTTTTTGCCAATGAAATATTTTTTAAAACCAAGTCTATATTGGCCCCTTCTCTAGATAAGATTGGTTTTTTTACATAATTCTCCAATTGATTGGCTTCAAAGTAAGCAGGTAATAGATACGGACATTCAGGATATAATTCCCACAAAATAGGAAGGATAGCTTTGTTTGATAAAATCATTTTCCAAGCTGGCTCTATCCAAAGGGCCCTGTTTTTATCTGCTAATATATTTTTTCCAAATGATTCTGCTAATAGCCATTCCCATGGATATAATTTGAAAACATTAGTAACAGCTTGGTTGTCTAAATCTACAAACTGTTGTTCAACTTCATCCCATCCCAAATCGTCTATAAACACCAACTTGGTTTCTATTCCTGCTTGTATAGCGCAATCTCTTAAATACTCTGTATTAGTAAGGTCTTCGAGGGTTTCCTTTAAACAGGTAAAATGTAAAATTCCTTGATTTAAAAATGGTTTTAAATACTTCCAGTAATTGATTAGTTTTTCATGAACACTATTGAATTGGTCTTTGCTTTTATCAAAATCTTGTAACCAAAACCATTGAACTATACCTGCTTCATATAAGCTGGTAGGGGTGTCTGCATTAAATTCTAGTAGTTTTATTTGGCCGTCTTTATAACAAAAATCAAACCGCCCATAAATAGCAGGATGGTCCTCGGTCCAACTTCTTTCAATCATAGGAATCGCCCATTCTGGAATTTGAAATTGCTGGTATAATCCTTCATCCATTACATGCTGTACCGCTCCCAAACAAAGGTTCCACAATTCATTTGTTGCTTTTTCTATTAAAACAACTTCATTCATTTTTAAAGAATAATAAACCGATTCATCCCAATAAGGAATATTAGTTGTATGAAATCCAAAGCCTAGTTTTTCAACAGCCGATTGCCAATTATTTCTGGGTGTAATTTTAATTCTTTCCATTTTGCCATTCCTTGTTTTTGAACTACCTACCACTAAGAAGAAACACTAAATCCACTTCTACCAAAACCGCCTCTACTCACCGCCGCTTTAAATCCATTTGATCCAATATTTGAACTAGGATGTATGGCGCTTGAGTAATAGCCAGCTCTCTGGTACATGCCATTATTGTAATTGCCATAAGGCCTAAATGCATAATACCACAATAAAGCAGTTCCTATTCCATTGTGGTGATAAACCCTTGTGTAAGGTGCTGTAGAATCACTTCTAATATGCACTTTGGCGCTATCTTCCCAATCGTTCTTTTTTGGTTGATTACAACTAGCTAAAGCGGCTGTAATTAAAACGAGTTGTATGTATGTCGACTTCTTCATGTATAATTTTATTTAACTGTAATGAAGATTTCATAATCTTTTTTAACCACAACTTGTTTGGATTCTCCCTCTTGATTTTCTGCTGTGGTAATATGCGAACCTAGTGTAGGTAGTGTATCTCGGTACTCAATATTTTTTACAAGTATATTATTGGCCCAAACAGCATGTGTGGTAATTAGAATGTCGTGCAAACTATCAATATGTTCTACTTTTACAGCAGACTCTACAGCGCCAGATTTATTTACAGTATTAGTTACGTCTTCATTTTTTTCTGTGTCATCGCAAGCTACAATTACTAAAAAACATACAGAAACTAAAAAAACGCGCGCAAAAAATTTGTAAGTATTCATAAATAGTATTTTATTGAGAATGAACCATTCAATTGAACTACATTGTTTCAACTACATCTTGATGACGTGGCTTCCAATACAAGTAATAATACATTAAAATACTGAGCCCCATCAAAAAAGGAATTAATGCCAGGTGCTTCATTGTATAATTACCCCAAAGTGGATGTGTGTCAAATCCCATAAACTCACTAATCATCCAATAAGAGTTGGCGCTTATCCAAATAGTAATGGCAAGGTTATGGCATATTTCAGAAAAATATTGGCGGGTTCGCCAAGCAATAATAATAGAAATGATAAGGGTAGGAAAAATCATGGCAATCCCCAATGGTTTCCAAACCATGCACCACGATACATCTTTTAATAGCCAAAAAACAATATGGAGGTTTTCCATTTTTCGATACTTGAGGGGAATATTGTAAGTAGAATCAGGTTGGTTCATGCTGTATATTTTATAGACTTCTACGAAAATAATTTTTTCGCTCCATTTATCGGCTTAAAACATTTTTAAAACGATGTACGTCTGCTAATTGGTTAATGGGTGTTTGATATAATAAGTAATTAGTAAGTTCTGCTGCATAAAAGGGGGCCAATGAACAACCCTTGGTGCCCATCCCATTAAAAATGCCAATATTTGTTTTGATAGGATGTAGCCCTACAAATGGTTTCCGCTCCATATTGGCTGGTCGTTCAGATGCAATATGGTCTACAATTTCGTAAGGTAATTGCAGCCATTGATTTAATTCTGCCACCACTTTTTGTTTGAATTTTTCTGTAGGATTCAGGTCTGAATAATTCCACTCATAGGTAGATCCAATCCACCATAAATCTTCTTTCCAAGGAACTAAAACAATGCCTTGTTTATAGATATGATTTCTTGGTAAATTTGGAATAGACGCAATGATGGCTTCTCCTTTATTGGCAGAATAAGGAAGCAGTTTAAAGTAAGGGTTATTGATTCCGTCTGCACCATCGCAATAAATAATTTTTTCTGCAACAATTCCTTGAAACGAAATACTATCATTGCTTACAACGCAATCTTTCCATTCAAAACGGGTTGCTAATAGTGCGTTTTGTTCGAGTAATTTTTTACGCCAAATAGTTATTAAACTATTTAAATCTACCAATAAGCAAGGATTGATTTCGCCTACACTAAATGGGTAATTAAAATAATCTTTCCAGTTGTTTTCATTGTTGGGTATACGCAAATAGTCTGGTTCTTCATTGAGCCTTTGTTTAAAGGCTAATTCCATTTGCGGGGTTGGTAAAAAATCTAAAATGGAACAGGCTTGTACTAATGACTGATTGATATGGTTGCCAAATTCGGTATATGCCTGTAAACTATATGGGAGGAGGGTTTCAATATCCCAAGTGCGAACTAGTCTTCTGCCTGTAATAGGATTAATTACACCACTTGCTACTTTAGAAGAACTATTCGGTTTGCTTTCATCAATCACTAATACTTTTTTCCCAGCCTTCATTAAATTCCAGCTTAAGAAACTTCCACACAATCCTTGGCCTACAATAATATAATCCACTTGCATACTGGTAAATTTCAGCTTTATTTTTCATTCCTAAATAAGAAATTTATTCCACTACACTAATATTCATTCCTGCCGAATGACTGCTTAACTCAGGTGCATATATACTTTTAAGTGTAGCAATGCCAGCAGAAAAATCACCCGCATGCGTGATGTACAAAGGATATTCAAAAACATAAGTTCCTTTTGGTAAAAAATCAAAGAAAAAATTGGTACTAGCATCGTTGGTACTTTCGTAATAACCTAGTTGCTCTTTCCATTTGTATCCGCTTATTACATTCAAGGGTTCCATATTTGCAGCGCGCATATCTTTTAAATGCACATAATTCATATCTCTGCTAGAATGAATTTCTAAACGAATGATTATTTTGTTGCCAACCTGCAAAGGGTTTTCTAATGAAATAGGAACTAGTTTTTTTCCTGCTCCTGTATTCGTTTCAATGAATATTTTTTTTGTAACACTCAAATCATTTGCAGCTTCTGTAATTTTATCAAGTTCTTCAAAGTATTGCCATTCTATGCTTCCCCAACCTAGTAGTGTATTTGAAAACTTTTTTGGTTGATTAGTGGTAGTAATAACTTTAATATTTCCCATTGATGGTTCTACTATATTTCCGTCAATTCTTTTTTGCCAATAGCCAAATCCTGCTGTGGTTTTTTGATCACTAGATTTTATAATGGTTTTTCCTAAAGCCAGTTCAACAGAGCTGTTATTGTTTGTTAAATCATTTGTATTTAATAAAAGTGCATAGCAGGCATTGGCAGTGGCAATGGTTGTTTTCCAGTGCATGGTTTGCTTGTTTAATAACAACCAAGTTCTCATTTTAGCAATCGAATTTTCAAGCCCCTCATTTTCTGTTTGATACAATATGGTTTCTGCTAATTCAATAACCAATGATTGGGTACTTATTTGTGCAGTCGCACCATTTGGTTCTTTCCAATAAGTTCCCATACTGCTTGTTTTAACTGCATTTTCTAGTATGGCTGGAAATAGGGTTGTTCTAACTAGTTTCCATTCTTTGTGTCTGTAGAAAGCCAATCCTAGCATGGCTTGTAGTTGAATAGGCTGATTTTTCCAGAATAGTTTTGCTTGCTTGTAATAATAATCTGTAGCGGCAGATGCTTTATTTGGAATGTTCAAATAAAAACTACGCATATACAAATATTCAATTTGTTTGCGCGTTAATTGTTGAACATTTATATTTTGTTTTGAAGTAATTAAGTTTGTATAATCTTGCTGTGTTTGCGCGTCTAAATATTCAATAGCTTTTATTACAATTGCATTTAAACGGTTGGTATTTTCTGCAGAAATAGCACCCATATTCAACAACTTTCCAATGCCAGTTAATATTGTATTGGTCATGTATAGGTCTTCTCTGCCGCCTTTAAACCAACTGAAAGATCCATTACTTAACTGTGCATCTTTTAACTGATTTAAATCAGTACTCGCTTGTTCAGAAACTTGCACTAGATTAAATAATTGACTCAAACTACTGCGTTGTGCTGTTTCGTTTTTTGCATCAAATACCCAAGGTGTTTCTTGGAGTATAATTTGTTTTAATCCCTGATTCTTATTTAAATTAGCAAGCAATGAAACACTGTCTGTTTTCCATTGTGTGTAATAGTTTTTTATAATAGGATATTTCTTTACTAAATAAACGGCTAAACTATTTGCATAAAATCTATTGAATGTTTGTTCAACAGATTCATTTGTTTTTTGAAGTAAGTAGGGAAGTGCTGTAATAGCATGCCATATTGGGTTTGAAGTATATTCAACAGTTAGTGATTCGTTAGATGCACTATTGCTATTTTGTTCTAGTAATTTTTTAAAAGTAAACAACTGAGTGGTATCTGCCAATAATATCATAGGCATACTTTCTGTAACCAATTGTCTGTTTGGCAATATAGGTAAAGTGTTTTCTTCTGCATCAGTATAATTGCCTGCTTTTGCCGTTACACGCCAAATAAGTGGTCTGTTAAAACCAAATGGAATTTGTATTGGAAATTTTACAACGGCGTTTTGTTTTGCACTAACTGTAAAGTATTGTGCTGGAAAAATATTTTGAAACCAACCATCAATAGAAGTATTGCTTGTAGCGTCAATTAATTCTAAAGAAACTTGACCAGTCATTTCTTCGGCGCTTAAGTTGGCAATACGCGCACTAAATTCCATTTTGTCGCCTTCTCGCATAAACCTTGGTGGATTGGTTTGCACCATCAATATTTTTTGCGTTTGAATTTCAGCGCTATTAATACCGATTGATAAGTCTTTGGTATGCGCAAAACTCAGCCATTTCCATTTGGTAACTGCATCAGGCATTTGAAAACTAAATTGGTAATTGCCTGCACTGTCTGGTTTTAATTGCGGAAAGAAAAAAGCCGTTTCAGTAAAGTTCTTTCTCACAGAAATATTTTCAGTTTCAAATTCATTGAATTTGCTAGGTCTATTAACTATACGTCCATTAATAATATGTTCGCCTGTTTTTTCGTCAAATAGATCAACACTAGTATATACTTTGTCGTAGTCTTCTTCTTGTTTTGCCTTAGACGCATTATAAAGAGCAGGGCTAGATGATCCCCTAATTCTAATGGTTTGAGGATTGCCATATCCCACAACAACACGTTCATCCAATGAGGAACCTGGTTTTAAATAATAAAGAAATGGCATGTTTCCATAATCTCTATTTACAAATGGGGCTAGTTTCTTTTTTTTATATGCTAAGAAACTTTCTTTCCATAAATCATTAACATCATTAGCCAATAAATCGTAGGTTTTTAAGTTCTTTTCTGATTCGTTAAAACAGTTATTACAGGTGCTACTTCCATATTGCTGTCTAAAATTTAGATCGCCTATCCAATTATTACTATAGTTACTATTTCTCCATAAATTGGGCAGATACCAATTATGATTTTTAAATGCATCCAATGAAGCATCGTATAGGTTAGTTAATAATTCTGCAGGTTGTTGATTTCCTTTAGCATTTTCAATTGAAATAGTCCATTGCTCTTTACTGCCTGGGGCTAATTTATTTCTATAACTACTGTATTTAATATTCAGCGCTTTGTTGGTCCAAGGAACATTAATCATTAATTGACGTTGATAAACTCGATTATCATATACATATACTTCATTCATTCTAGCGCCACCTCTATCTAATTCGCTAGCCTTGTATGCTGTACTATGAAGACCTTTTTTTCTGTATTCAAATGAATAGGTTCTTGGTACTTGGTTGGTAAAAGTTTCTCTAATTATAAACAATTCTTTGGCCATTGTTTCTGAAAAGAATTGGGCAGTTTCGTTGGGATCAATTGTTTGTGTTTCATAGATATTGGTAGGAGTGATGTTATAATTGTTGGAGAAGGTATTACTCACTATTTGAACATAGCTTTCTTTATTGATTACAACAGCTTTATTATTAACATAACTAGCCACAATAGAATAATAGCCTGGTTTTAAAACACTATTTGGAATGGCTAATTCATTACTTGTTTTTGTATCAATGGATCCTTGAAAAACAGTCAATCCTTTTGGCCAGGTTTTAAAATTCGATTCCTGCAAATATTCGTCCGAAGGGAACTGCTTTAAAAAAGTTTCTTGGTCCATCACAAATTGATCTGGTCTTTGCCAATACCTGCTTCTAATACTTCTTCCAGGATTGGTTAATACGTTAATATTCAATTGTATGGTACCAGGAATTTTTCCATAATTCAGGTTCCGTACAAATGCTTTTATTTTTTGTGCGCTATCTGTAGAAAAAATCGGATCATTTAATAATTCCAATACTTCTGTTTGATAGCCACAAGTGATATTTGTTCTAGCCGATCTTGATTCGCCACTGCCATCAGTAGCAGTGATATCCACCATATAATCAAATAATGGATTGACTAATGAATCTATTGTTTCGGTTACAATTGCTTTGAACGGAACACTAAAATTTCCTGAAGAATCAGTTTCTATTAAACCATGTGCTATTTCGGTGGGGACGTTCCATTTAATATTATTTCTTAAAAACATGGTAGGATTTGTTGAGCGTGTATTCAATTGAATGCGATAATTCAATTTGCAATTGTTCAAATTGTTTCCTGCATAGGCTTTAACAAAACCAGTTAGTTTAATGGTGTCATTTATTTCATATCGTTCTGTGTTTTTATTAAACTGAACAGAAAAACTGGCAGGCTTGTAATTTTCAACAGACACAGTTGTTCTGCCATTTTCTTTTTGTGTTAAACTGATAGTGAAATTTCCTGTTAAACTAGTTGAGGGCAATACAAATTGACCGCTGAATGATCCATAGCCATTTGATTGAAATTCAATAGAATCAATTGTGGCATAGTTTGCATCGTGTAAGTATACTTTGCCAATATGCTTGGGTATGATTTTGCTATTTTTTGTTTCGAAATCCTTAGTGGTTACAAGGCCTTTAAAATAAATAGTTTGTCCTGGCTTATAAATTGATCGGTCTGTAAAAAAATAAGTTTGTCGATTGTTCTTTTCGAATTGGATCTTTTCGGATTCCTTGTCTATTAGATTTTCATTGAAATTATTATTTCCAAACACACTGTTTAATAAGGCTAATTTATCTTTGCCATTTTGTATTACTAACCTACAGTAATTGGACTCTTTGGTCAATTGTAATTTAAAATAGCCGTTTTGGTCAGTAATGTTTTCGCTCAGTTTTTCCCATCTATCATTTTTTGAGGATAGATTTCTTTTTTCAATAAATATTGAAACCTGTGCATTCTTTATAGGTGTTCCTGTTGCTCTATCAAGAACAAACAGGTCTTCTTTATTCTGAATAAAACTTATTCCAGAAATAATAATGTGTTGAAAAGCAATTGGAGATTTGTTTATAGAAAAATCTTTATTACTAGCACTTAATAAAAGGTAGTTTCCAAAAGGCAATGCATCTATTTTTATTTCAACGGCATGTGACTGAAAGTCATGTGTATTTGGTAAAACAATATGGCCATTTTTTATTGGGTTTACAAGGCAAGCAATTTTTACAATAGAATCCGATAAATAGATGTCTTGCCAATCTTGATACTTGCTAATGTCAATTATTTTGTAATAAAGGGTATCTACATTTTTATATTGTACGAGAGTACGAAAAGGCTTTTCTGGCAGGTTAATTTTTTCAGTAATGGTATGTAAATTAATAGTACTAATTTTTTGTTGCAACTCCTTTAACGCATCTAAAGCAAAAATTTCTGTAGGGTAGTCAGCAATTGTTTTGTCGATAATTTTTTTTGCAGCAACATAATCCCACCTATTAGTAGTATCTCCAAAGGTTTGGTAATGTTCGGCTTGTTGAATTAAACTCCTTGCAATAACCACCCAAGAATTTGCAGCCACTGGATTGTTTGAATATTTTTCGGTTATCGCGTACAAAGCTTTTTGATACAATGCTTCTTTGTTAGGGATGATGCCTTGCTGATTCACCCATTCTAATCTTTCTAAATCAAGGTCTACTAATGCAACTTTATTTGAATCGTTTAAATGAAAGGATAATAATTGTTGAAATATTTGCAGGCTAATAAATTCATGCGAATTACTATCAGTGGTTGCAAATTTTGCATTAACAAACTCATTGCAATTAGCCAATGCTATTGCTTGATTAATTGTAAAATAATTGATGGGTTTTGTAATGAGCCCTTCACTTGTTTTATAATAATTCAGTGCATCGTGTGCCAATAAATCAAATAAGCTTGGCCTAATTTGTCTTGTATTCCCTTTTATTAATAAATCATTAAACTCATTGAGATTGATAGACTTTAAATTTTCTGCAGATTTTAGTACTACTTGATAATGATAATTTATTGCCGAAAAAAAATCTGTAGCCGACCATGTTTCTATATCATTTTTTTTAATTCCCTCTGTTGTTGACCTATTGTAAAACTGCCAACGATGAACAGAAAAATAATCAAAATATTTCTTAGCAATTAAAGTATGTAAAATAGCTTTTATAGCAGGTTCTTTTGCTTTTGCCAATGCATCATTTAATTGCTGAATATTTTTATTAATAGAGTTTTCTTTAATACGCTCTTCTAATCCTAATTGATAAATAAGCGATTTGATTTGTTGCGTAGGATACTTTTCGGCATAAGTATACAATAAGTTTACTTTGTTTAGGGCCGACTCAGTTAAATTATGCACTAGCAAAGAGTCTATCTCCAACCACTTATTGGCAAAATTGCCTTTAGTGTCTTGGGCAGAAACTATTAAACTATTAATAATGATAATAATGCAAAACCCTATCCGCTTAAATAACATAGTTAACTTTTTAATGACATCAGCTATTTTGATGCAGCAACTCAAACAATTCCACAACCAAATTTATTGATTCAGAAAATCTTAACAATAGAAACTATTGGCCATAAAAAAATCCCAGCCTTTTCAAGCTAGGATTTCAATTATTGTAAGATGATTTTATTTTTTTAAAGCGGCAATTGCTGCAGCCATTGTTTTACCAATATCCGCTGGGCTTGCAACTACTTCAATACCACACTCTGCCATAATTTTCATTTTAGCAGCAGCAGTATCATCGGCTCCACCAATAATAGCTCCTGCATGACCCATTCTGCGTCCTGGAGGTGCTGTTTGGCCTGCAATAAATCCTACCACAGGTTTTGTTTTATTGTCTTTAATCCAACGAGCAGCGTCTGCTTCCATGCTTCCGCCTATCTCACCAATCATAATAATACCATCGGTTTCAGGATCATTCATTAATAATTCAACCGCTTCTTTGGTTGGGGTTCCAATAATTGGATCTCCACCAATACCAATTGCTGTACTGATTCCTAAACCAGCTTTAACCACTTGGTCTGCAGCTTCATAAGTTAATGTACCACTTTTAGATACAATACCAATTCTACCTGCTTTAAAAATAAAGCCAGGCATGATACCTACTTTAGCTTCGTCTGCAGTAATTACACCTGGGCAGTTTGGTCCTATTAAACGCGTATTTGTACTAGAAAGATAATTTTTAACTTTAACCATATCCTGAACGGGTATGCCTTCTGTAATACATACTACCAAAGCAATTCCAGCTTCTGCAGCTTCCATAATTGCATCTGCTGCAAATGCAGGAGGAACAAATATGATACTCACATTAGCGCCAGTTGTTTTAACTGCATCTGCTACTGTATTAAAAACTGGTTTGTCTAAATGTGTTGAACCTCCTTTACCGGGAGTTACACCACCTACTACACTTGTGCCGTACTCAATCATTTGTGTTGCATGGAAAGTACCTTCTGTACCTGTAAAACCTTGAACAATGATCTTCGACTGTTTATTTACTAAAACTGCCATGGGTTATTTGAAATTTGCGGCAAAAATAGGTTAAAACCCCTTAGGCTAGAAGCTTTCTACAGTAAACTTTCTAGATTTTTTAAATGAATACAAGCAGATAAGGCTTAAATTATGGTTAACCCTAGCTTTTATCTCCCCAAATTTTAATTATAGTTTATAAAAAATCTTAGCGTCTTTGCTGTTTTGAGTGCTTACTGTAAAGAAATAAGGGCCTTGGTATAATAATTCAGTAGGTATTTCAATGATGTTATTTCCTTGCAACAAAGTCTTTTTTATACTGGATTTTACCATTCCGTAGATATCTACAATATTAAGTTCACAAACGGTATTGTTGTTTCTACTAGTAAGTGTTACATACATTCTTGTAGCAACAGGGTTAGGGTTAATACTTACAATGCTTACAAAATCTACTGCAGCAACAGGCAATGCTATACTATCTTGCACTCTTACCGTTTTACAAATTTCTGCTACACAACCGCCCTTTGTTTTTACTTGCAAACAAGTGGTGTAAACACCTTGCATTGGAAATTCTTTTAAAGGGCTAATCTGGTTTCCATCCAACACAGTATTGTCTCCAAAATGCCAAATTCTTTGAATAATGGTATCCCCAATAGCATTACTTAAACTGCTATTAAAACGAACCGTTTTTAAACTAATTCTTTCTGCATTAAAACTAAGGTTTACGTTGCAAGCATTGGCGCTTACTAAAACACTAGTATCCTTAATTGTAAAACTTAAACAATAACTACTGGCACAACCGTTTTTAGTTTTAATTTCTAAACAAGTTGTATAGGTTCCTGCTTTGCTGTATAAATGAGAGGGGTCTACTCGGTTACCTGTAATAATAGCACTGCTATCTCCAAAGTTCCAAACACGGCTGATAACGCTATCTCCAACAGGAGCATTAGTTTCAGTACTATTTACTTTTACTGTATATCCAGAAAGTGTATAAGCAAACACTGCTTTACATGTAGTAGGAGTAGGGGGTGGTGGGGTTTGAGTAATACAAACAATAAAATTACTTTCAACAATATTAGATATAGGAACTAATGGGTCGTTAATTAATACTGTGCCATTACAATTTTCTACGGTAATTTTTAACTTTGTTATTGCCTTGCTACATTCAAAAGAGTCAATATAATAGCCATTAGGATTGGTTGTAACTGTACGTGCTATTGAACAACTCAAACTATCGGTATAAATAGATACTTTTTTGTTGGCAATGGCATTTTTATTGGAATCTTGTACATAGCCTTTTACAATTACTTTATTTGCAAATAAAGCAGTGTTTAAAATTAATAAGGCGCATGTTAAAAATAGCCTGAACTTATTTTTCATAACAATTGTGTTTGTAATAAGAAAGATACAGGGGAAAGACATTGTGCAGCCTAACTGACCAAAATCTCTAGCTAAAGTTAAACATTTCTGTCAATTATCTCAATTCAAAGCACCAAAATCTCGTATTTAGCGTGCAATCTTAGAATTAGCATGCTAGATTTTGCCATCCAATCCCTACTTTTGCGGCTGAATAAATCAGCATAAAACTTAATTATTATGGCATCAACATCCGATATTAGCCGTGGCATGATTCTGAAATTAGATGGAAATCTATACTCAGTAGTAGAATTTGGTGAAAACAAAACTGCTCGTGCAGCAGCAAAAGTATGGGCCAAGTTAAAAGGAGTAGACAACAAGCGCTCAATTGAAAAAACATGGAATAGTGGCGAAAACATTTTTCCAGTCCGTGTAGAAAAGAAAGCATTTCAATTCTTATACAAAGACGAAAGTGGCTATAGTTTAATGAACAATGAAACTTTTGAGCAAATCACTTTGGGCGAAGAAATGATTGATGCACCTCAGTTTTTAAAAGACGGTTCTGAAGTATTTGTTTTTATTAATACTGAAAGTGAATTGCCTATTGGTGCAGAGTTACCTGAAAAAATTGTAGTAAAAATTACTTATTGCGAGCCAGGTTTAAGGGGCGATACTGCAACACGTGCGTTAAAAGCTGCAACCGTTGAAACAGGTGCAACCGTTATGGTTCCATTGTTTGTAGAAGATGGTGAATTGATTCGCATTAACACCAAATCTGGTGAATATGTAGAACGTGTAAAAGAATAATAATTACTATTACGAAATAGTTACAACTACTTGTGGCGGCTACTTAGCCGCCATTTTTATGCCATATCGGGTAATTTTTGCATAAAATCTAATTTTTTCAATTTTAAAGAAAATAGCTGTTTTTAGCAAAAAATGGCTATTTTGCCCCCCGATTTGACCTGAATTAACCGTTTTTTATCAAAAACTAGCCATTTATGGACTTGAAGCAAATACACGAATTAATTAAAATTGTCAATAAAAGTAATATTGGCGAAATCAGTATAGAAGACAAAGATGGTAAAGTAACCATCAAGCAAAAAGAAGAGCCAGCTATTACGGTAGCGGCACCTTCACACCAAGTCTTTTCTACTAGTGCTGCACCTGTTGCCGCTGCGCCAGTTGCCGCTCCTGTAGCTGCTGCTCCAGTTGCTAAAGTTGATAACCTAATAACTATCAAAAGCCCAATGATTGGTACTTTCTACCGCAGGGCTTCTCCAGATAAGCCACTTTTTGCTGAAGTTGGCACAGCTGTTGCACCAGGCAAAGTGGTTTGTATTATAGAAGCCATGAAATTATTTAATGAAATTGAAAGTGAAATCAGCGGAACAATCGTTAAAGTTTTAGTAGACGATGCTAGCCCTGTTGAATACGATCAACCATTATTTTTAGTTGAGCCAGCATAGAACTGCGCTATTTTTTTTCATCAAATTCTGTCCATGTTTAAAAAAATACTAATTGCCAACAGAGGTGAGATTGCACTACGTGTTATTCGTACCTGTAGAGAAATGGGCATTAAAACAGTGGCAGTATATTCTACTGCTGATAAAGATAGTTTACACGTAAAGTTTGCAGACGAAGCTGTTTGTATAGGAAAACCTCAGAGTGCAGATTCTTATTTGAATATTCCACATATTATGGCTGCTGCCGAAATTACCAATGCCGATGCAGTGCATCCTGGATATGGTTTTTTGGCGGAGAATGCTAAGTTCTCGCAAATCTGTGCCGACCATGGCATTAAATTCATTGGGCCAACGCCAGAGATGATTAATAAAATGGGCGATAAAATTTCTGCAAAAGAAACCATGATTAAAGCAGGTGTACCTGTAGTTCCTGGTGGAGAAGGTTTGTTAGAAAGTGTAGAAGAAGCTATTAGTTTAGCCAAAGTAGTAGGATACCCTGTTATATTAAAAGCAACTGCTGGTGGTGGTGGAAAAGGAATGCGTGTTGTATGGAACGAAGCTGAAATTGAAAAAGCTTATCATGCGGCTAAAATGGAAGCAGGTGCCTCTTTTAAAAATGATGGCATCTACATGGAAAAATTTGTAGAAGAACCTCGTCATATAGAAATTCAAATTGCAGGTGACCAATACGGAAATGTTTGTCATTTGAGTGAGCGTGATTGTTCTATTCAACGTCGTCACCAAAAATTAGTAGAAGAATCTCCATCACCTTTTATGACGCCAGAATTGCGTTTTAAAATGGGTGAAGCCGCTATTAAAGCTGCTTCGGCAATTAACTATGAAAGTGTTGGTACCATTGAGTTCTTGGTAGACAAGCACCGTAATTTTTATTTCATGGAAATGAACACACGTATTCAAGTTGAACACTGTGTTACAGAAGAAGTAGTAAGTTTCGATTTAATAAAAGAGCAAATTAAAATTGCTATGGGCGAAAAAATTTCTGGTAGAAATTACGAACCCCAAATGCATGCAATTGAGTGTAGAATAAATGCAGAAGATCCTTATAATGATTTCAGACCTTCTCCAGGAAAAATTACCACCTTACATACTCCCGGCGGACACGGCGTTCGTGTAGATAGTCATGTGTATGCAGGTTATGTAATTCCTCCCTATTACGATTCAATGATTGGTAAATTAATAACCGTTGCACAAACACGTGAAGAAGCAATTGATACCATGTATCGTGCATTGAGTGAATATGTAATTGAAGGAGTAAAAACAACCATTCCATTCCATTTACAATTAATGCAAAATGAAGATTTTAGAAAAGGTAATTTTACCACTAAGTTTCTTGAATCATTCACCATGAAATAATTGTTTGAAACAAAACATAACAAAAATGCCCTCGAGAAATCGGGGGCATTTTTTATTAGTTGAAAAGTGGATTATTGATTTCCACCACCGCCGCCGCCACGTGGTCCACGTTGCATAGACATTGCTTCAATTACTTTTTTAGCTAAGTCTGCAGGAAGTGCTTTTTCTAAACGTTTGTTACGCTCATCGTTCATTGCTTTCATTAATGCTGGACGATCTGCTTCACTAGCATCTCTTAAAGCCATCATTTTAGGACGCATATCAGCGCTAATAGCCACAACTGAATCAACCTGAACATCATTCAAGCCCATGTCTTTGTAACGTTGTTTCATTGCTGCTGCACGTGCTGCAGGATCTCCACCCTGACCGCCGCCGCCATTTTGTTGTGCAAATAAAGTTGTTGCTGAGCAAATCATCAGCATGGCAAATAATACTAGTGTTTTTTTCATAACTACATTTTTTTGTTTGTTTACTAAGGTTAAGTTAGTAAATCCAAGGAGATGAAGATAAATTATCGGTAGAAGCTTTTAATTTCTCGGCCTGTAAATATTTAAAAAAGCCCCATCACTAATTAAAGTGACGGGGCTACTTGCTTGCTCAAGTAATATTATCTTAAAAACAACATTTCACGGTATTTAGGAAGTGTCCAGATTTCATCATCTACTAAACTTTCTAATTTGTCAACATGGTAGCGAATTTCATCGAAGTAAGCTGCTTTTACTTGGCTTTCGTAAGCAATAGCTTTGGTACGAGTGCTTTCAATATTATTAGCAATTTTACGCGCTTCAACCATTGCATGCACTTTGGTATGAATTACTTGAATATGCTCGCTCACTTGTTTAAGAATAGTTAACTGACTAGCATATGCAGATTCTGGTAATCCAGCTGCTTTTAATCCGGTCACATTAGCCAATACTGAATTTTGATATTTGATGGCTGCAGGAAGAATATGATTCAGTGCAAGGTCGCCAATAATACGTCCTTCAATTTGAACTTTTTTCAAGTAGTTTTCTAGTTCAATTTCGTGACGTGCTTCTAGTTCAATATGGTTATAAATACCATTTGATTCAAATAAATGTTTTGCTTTGTCTGTAGTTAAAGCATCGAAAGCCAAAGGTGTGGTTTTAATATTTGGTAAACCCCTTCTTTCAGCTTCTTTAGCCCACTCAGCGCTATATCCATCTCCTTCAAACAAAACAGTTTTGCTTTCAACAATGTATTTTTGAATGACATGCATGATGGCAATTTCTTTCTTATCACCTTTTTCAATTAAGCCATCAACATCTTTTTTGAATTGCTTTAATGTAGCAGCCAAAATAGTGTTTAAAGTAATCATAGGATTAGCACAGTTTGCAGTAGATCCAACCGCACGGAATTCAAATTTATTACCAGTAAAGGCAAAAGGAGAAGTTCTGTTACGATCTGTATTATCTAATAGCAATTCTGGAATGCTACGGTGTAAATCAAGTTTTAAAATTGCTTCGTCTTGTTCGTCGAATTTATCACCAACTCTTGTTTCAATATCCGCTAAAACTTTTGCCAAATATTGTCCAACAAATACAGAGATAATGGCAGGTGGCGCTTCGTTAGCACCTAAACGGTGGTCATTACCTGCAGATGCAATTGATGCTCTTAAAATATCTGCATAATCATGAACTGCTTTGATGGTATTAACAAAGAAAGTCAAGAACATCAAATTGGTTTTTGGCGTTTTACCAGGAGCTAATAAATTAACACCAGTATCAGTAGCCATGCTCCAGTTATTGTGTTTACCACTTCCGTTGATTCCTGCAAAAGGTTTCTCATGAAGTAGTACACGTAAATGGTGTCTTTTTGCAACACGCGTCATAATATCCATTAAAAGAATATTATGGTCAACCGCAATATTTACTTCTTCAAAAATAGGCGCACACTCAAACTGAGCAGGTGCAACCTCGTTATGACGTGTACGTAAAGGAATACCTAATTTATATGCTTCAGATTCGTAGTCGCGCATGAATGCATACACTCTTTCAGGAATAGATCCAAAATAATGATCTTCTAATTGTTGTCCTTTAGCAGGAGCAGCGCCAAACACTGTACGACCCGCTTGAATTAAATCAGGACGAGCATTTGCTAATCCTTCGTCAATTACAAAATACTCTTGTTCCCATCCTAGGGTTGCAGTAATTTTTGTAACGTTTTTATCGAAATAATTTGCAACATCAACAGCAGATTTATTTAAGGCTTCTAATGCTTTTAACAAAGGTGCTTTGTAGTCTAAAGATTCGCCAGTATAAGAAACAAAAATAGTAGGAATACATAAAGTTTTTCCGTGTCCTATTTCAATAATAAATGGTGGAGAAGAAGGATCCCAAGCAGTGTAGCCACGTGCTTCAAAAGTTGCACGAATTCCTCCATTTGGAAAAGAAGATGCATCAGGCTCTTGTTGAATTAAAGCAGCACCATCAAATTCTTCAATGGCAGTGCCATCGCTTTTTAAAGTAAAAAATGAATCATGTTTTTCTGCAGTAGTTCCTGTTAATGGCTGGAACCAGTGAGTAAAGTGTGTTACGCCTTTACCTTCAGCCCAAGCACGTAAACCGTTTGCAATGCTACCTGCAACACTACGATCAATTTTTTTGCCTCCTTTAATACTTGTCACCAGACTCTTATAAGCATCATCACTTAAAAACTCTCTAGCTGTTTTAATAGTGAATACATTTTCGCCAAAAATTGAAGTGATTTTAGGTGCAGTCACATTTAAACTGGAACTTTTTTCATTGGCCACTTTGTTGATGGCGTCGAATCTTAATGACATAGGAGGTGGTTTTAATTTAGAAGATGTTTAAAGATAACTCCATTTTGTAGGCTTATCTTGAAAAAAATTTCCCCATCTTAAATGAAAGATGGGGAAACAGGAAATTAAAGTTATATGTAGTTAGAATTATATGTTTGCTGTTTTTACAGTTGTAATAATTCTTGCAGCAACTTTATATGGATCTGCAGCTGAATTTGGTCTGCGATCTTCTAACCATCCTTTCCAACCTTTTTCTACAGCACCAATTGGAATACGGATAGAAGCGCCTCTGTCTGAAACACCAAAAGAAAAATCATGGATGCTTGCAGTTTCGTGCTTACCAGTTAAACGTAAATGGTTATCAGCTCCGTATACTTCAATATGTTCTTTTACGAATGGACGGAAAGACTCACATATAATATCGTAAGTGCCTTTATTGCCACAAGTTCTTAATGTGGTATTAGAGAAATTAGCATGCATACCAGAACCG
>CAIKZP010000087.1 GCA_903831935.1 uncultured Bacteroidota bacterium
ATTTAGAATCCTTATATACCGGTATTGCAAAACAGTGTGCGTTCATTTAATTGCAATTGAATCCTTTTGTTAGATTGTTTGTTTTAATGATTCCTTTTCCATCAACATATTTTTAATCAATGCTATTTCTTGAGCAAGCTTTTTGTTTTGCTCATGCAATCTTGATGCAACTACACTTAAATGTAATAGGTAAATTAATGTTACAAATATAGAAGCAGTAAACACCATATTTGGAGGGTCATAAATACCAAATAGTTTGGATAAAACATCTAATCCATTTCTCCAAAATGAAAATAAAAGTAGTAAAGCAGTAGATATACACCATACAATAGAGTACTCTTCTCTTAATTTACCTTTAACTATTAAATAGCCAACATAACTTATAAAAATCACATTGACTATAATTGCTATTATTTGTATTCTTCCCATAAAAAATTATTTTCTAATACTTGAAAAAATCATGGCAATAGTTACTTTTGCCATATAATACCATTGAGCAAAATTTCTAATTGATGACTGTCCCCCTTGCCTTTCACGCATTATAACAGGCACCTCTTCAATCTGTAAATTAGCTCTTGAAAATATAATTAAAGACTCTGGTTCAGGATATTCGTCAGGATAATTTTCAACTGCAATGTTTATTGTTTTTTTATCGAAAAGACGAAACCCTGAAGTAATGTCAAAAATACTTTTACCTGTAAACAATTTATTTAAATAGTGGAAATAATTGATGCCAATTCTCCTTAAAGCTGAACTTTGAAATCCTTGTTTTATAACAAATCTTGATCCAATTACAATGTTGGCATTAGAATTATAATAATGGGTTATTAGTTTTATCAATTCGCTTGGCGGATGTTGTCCATCTCCATCCATTTGCACAGTGAAATCATAATTATTAGCATTTGCATACATAAACCCAGTTTGCATTCCCCCGCCTATTCCTAAGTTTACTGGTAAGTCAAGTACAATAGCGCCAAGTTGTTTTGCTATAGAAGATGTGTTGTCTGTAGAACAATCGTTCACAACCAATATGTCAACAGTAATATTTTGTGGTAATACAATGCATTTCATTTCAGGAAGTAGTTTGCTTATTGAAACTTCTTCATTGTAACAGGGGATTATTATAAGGCCTTTTTGTACTGTCATCTTTTTATTATTTCCCAAACGCCCCAATATTACTACTAAATATTTTCACTGCTATTGCCAATAATATCACCCCAAAAAATTTCCGAACAGCTAATAAACCTGCAGCACCTAGTGCGTGTTCAATCCAATTCAAAGATTTTAAAACAATATAAACTACAATAAGGTTAATTACAATGCCAGATAAAATATAGGCTTCGTCGAAATTTGCTTTTAATGACATGATGGTAGTAAGCGTTCCACTACCCGCAATAATTGGAAATGCTATTGGCACAACGCTACCCGCATGTGCATCTTTATCGCCTTTAAATATTTCGTGGCCCAATACCATTTCTAATCCTAATAAAAATATTACAATGGATCCTCCAACAGCAAAAGAGCGAATATCTAAACCCAGAATTTTTAAGAAGGGTTTTCCTGCAAATAAAAATAATATCATTAATGCGCCAGAAACAAAAGTGGCCTGAAAAGACTTTATACCGCCCATTTTGTCTTTCAACGAAATTAACAGCGGAATAGATCCTACAATATCAACTACCGCAAATAGCGTAAAGGTTACGGTAAGCAATTGATCGAAATGAAATTCCATAAATCGTTTTTTTAGGGGTTACTGATTTAAGTAAAGCTTGGTCGATGCTGCTCTTTATTTGATGGCTCAATATTATGCAATAGTTCGTAAGTAAATGCTTCATTATCAAGTTTAATTTTTACAACTGCCCCATAATGGAGTTGAAACGCACTAAAAGAACTTTCTAATGAAATAGAGCTAATATGTGAAAGTATACTTCTTAAAACACCTCCATGTGCCACAATAGCCGCTGTTTCGCCATTGTTACAAATAGCATTGAAACGATCAATCACTCTTTGGTGCAGTTGTGCATAGCTTTCTCCGCCTGGTACTTGAACGTGTACAAAATTATCCATCCAGGGTTGTATTTCGGCTTTTGGTATATTATCCCATTCTAACATTTCCCATTCTCCACAATTCAATTCCATTAAATCATTGTGCCATTCTATGCCATGATTTGGAAATAGTGTATTAGCTAATTTAGCGCAACGTTGCAATGGACTGCTATAAACCTTAGTGATATCTGTTGGAATATGACCCAAAATAGCATTGGCCTCTTCAGAAAAACTTTCAGTTACATCTAAGTCGGTTTGCCCGTAACAGGTGCCTTTAGCTATTAATGGGGTAGTATGTCTGATTAAAAATATTTCCATGGCACGAATTACTGAAATTTAAACTAAACAAATTCATTAATCGCCATAAAAAATTGCTATTAGTACTTATACAGCCCGTATTCGTTTCATTTGTGGGAAGTTTACTACATTTAACCCTCACGTTACAATACTATGAAGGGAAAACAAAAACTGAATCTATTTAGCTTTACCATGATTGTGGTTGGCTTAGTTATTGGGATGGGAATTTTTAGGTCGGCAGCTACTAGCGCCAAAGACGCCATTGAGCCTTCGGTGTATTTTTCTGCCTGGATTTTAGGAGGATTTTTTGCTTTTTGTGGGGCACTTACCTACGCCGAAATTGGAAGTAGGTTTCCTGTTACTGGTGGCTATTACAAAGTGTTTTCATATGCATACCATCCTAGTATTGCCTTTGCCATTAACTGCGTTATTCTTATAAGTAATGCGGCTAGTTTAAGTGGTGTTGCATTAATTGGTAGCGGATATATTTCAAAATTATTCCCACAATTTCATTTTACCGATAACGATAAAGCGCTTATAAGTTGTGTGGCTATTTTTAGTTTTTACCTGATTAATTTAATGGGTTTAAGAATGAGTTCAAAAGCACAAAACTTTTTAATGCTTATTAAAATAGGCATGATTGTAGTATTGATTGCTGCCTTATTTTTTCCTA
This sequence comes from uncultured Bacteroidota bacterium, assembly GCA_903831935.1. Classification (GTDB taxonomy): domain Bacteria; phylum Bacteroidota; class Bacteroidia; order Chitinophagales; family Chitinophagaceae; genus Sediminibacterium. The sequence goes on from CAIKZP010000087.1 coordinate 3,017, forward strand.
TTCACGCATTGCCCGAAACCGTATCTGCTGTAGTGGCTAGTTCAACACCACAAATTAGTTGGATTCAAAGTTTGGGTATTAGTTTGATTGCTGTATCCTTTACCTATGGCGGTTATCAGCAAACGATCAATTTTGGAAATGAAGTTGCAAATCCTGCTAAAAATATTCCTAGAGGAATTTTTATTGGGATAGCTATTATTATTGGTTTGTATTTATTGGTAAATCTTAGCTATTATAATATTATAGGATTCAATAACATGAAGGGCGAACGCGAAATTGCTTATGTAGTGATGCATAAGGTATTTGGAAAAACTGGCGCCGATATTTTTTCTTTCTTTTTATTTTTTGGCGTACTCGCTTATGTGAATGCTTTATTAATGAGTAATCCACGTGTAATGTATGCCATGAGTACCGAAGGCGCACTGCCTACAATATTTGGCAAGCAATCTGCTAAAAACGAAGTATTGGTTTTTTCATTAACAGTGTTTGCGGCGATGTGTATTATTATTTTATTTTTTGCACAAACATTTGAGAAAATTTTAAACTTTACTATTTTCTTAGATTGTTTTGGAATGGTGGCTTCTAGTGCAACAATTTTTGTGTTACGTAAAAGAACCAAGCATTTAGATGGAACGGGTATTTATAAAATGAAACTCTTTCCAATTCTTCCATTAATTTTTATGGGATCTTATTTGTTTGTAGGCATTAGCATTAGCATTCAAACACCAAGTATTGCAATTATTGGCACCACTGTTTTAGCGGCATTTATGTTACTATATTTTGTGGCCAAAAAGTTTATTAAAATCACTTCAAATATTGAAAATAAGGAGGGCTTATAAATGGAACTATCTTATATCTTAAACGAGTTAGCCGAACATAGAGAAGACTATTTTAGAGCAGTATCGCCACCCATTATGCAAACCAGCAATTTTGCATTTAAAAAAGTAGCTGATCTGCGTAAATCTTTCGAAAACGAATACGCCGATTTTTTATATAGCCGTGGCCTTAACCCCACAGTAGACATCTTACGAAAAAAATTAGCAGCCCTTGATGGCGCCGAAGACTGTTTGGTATTTAATAGTGGTGCTGCTGCTATTTTTGCTGCAGTATTAGCCAATGTAAAATCTGGTGACCATATTCTCAGCGTAAAAAATCCGTATACCTGGGCTAAAAAAATGTTCGAAGACATTTTACCCCGTTTTCAGGTAAGCCATTCTTATATTGATGGCACCAAAATTGAAAATTTTGAGAATGCCATTCAACCCAATACAACAGTTATTTATTTAGAGTCACCCAATAGCTGGACCTACGAATTACAAGACCTAGCAGCAGTAGCAAGTTTGGCAAAAAAGCATGGCATCATTACTATTATAGACAATAGTTATTGCACGCCATTGTTTCAAAAGCCCATTTTATTGGGTATAGACCTTGTTTTGCAATCTGCCACCAAATACATCAGTGGTCATAGCGATACAGTTGCAGGTGTGTTATCTGGAAGCGGCCCAATGATGGAACGAATATTTAATAGTGAGTACATGAATATTGGATCGGGCATTCAGCCATTCAATGCTTGGTTATTAATTAGGGGTTTAAGAACTTTAGAAGCTAGGCTTGAGCGGATTGACCGAACTACAAAAGAAATGATTCCGTTTTTAAAACAACATCCCCGAATAGAAAAAGTCATTTTTCCGCTTGATCCTTCATTTCCGCAATACGATTTAGCAAAAAAACAAATGCAAGGTGCTTGTGGTTTATTAACCATTCAAATTAAGGCCCAGGAATGTGCCACTATTGAAACTTTTTGCGATTCATTGCAACATATTTTAATGGCGGTAAGCTGGGGCGGACACGAATCCTTAATTATTCCAAAAGTTTCTGGGATGAAGCCCGAAGCATTTGACCCTGTTAATCCAGAGCACAGAATGTTGCGTTTATATATAGGATTAGAATCGGCAGATTACTTAATTAATGACCTATCAAATGCTTTTTCACTTATCGAACACCTTTCATAAGATTTTTTGACATGTTTATTCAGATTCCTTTCCGCCTGTCTAATTTTTTAGCAGAAGCATAGGTTTGGTGTACTTTTGTTTTATATGAAGAAGTTTTTGACCTTATTAGCTTTAACGGCAACCCTTCAATCCTTTTCACAGGAAAAATGGGACCTTCGTAAGTGCGTTGATTACGCTTTACAAAATAATATATCTATCAAACAGGCAGATGTTCAAGCAAGACTATCAAAGTTATTGGCCGATCAGTCTAAATTAACGCGTTTGCCAAATGCAAATGCAAGTATTAGTAGTTCTTATCAACACGGACTAAACATTAATCCAACCACCAATGTGTTTGATAATGTAGATGTTACAGGAGGAAATATTGGATTTCAATCTTCTTACACCATTTTTAACTGGTTTACTAGAAAAAACAATATTGAAGCAAATGCCTTAACAGCAAAAGCCGATGAGCTCAATGTTGAAAAAGCAAAGAATGATTTAGCCTTATCTGTTGCCAATGCTTTCTTACAAGTAATGTTGCGCAGAGAACAAGCCAAACTAAGTGAAATTCAATTAGCGCAGTCTCAAGAGCAATTACGCAATACCAGAAAATTTGTGGTAGCAGGTAGTCAACCAGAACTAAATGCCATTCAAATTGAAGCACAAGTTGAAAGAGATAGTTCAAATTATATTCAAGCACTTGCAGGAGTAGCACAAGGGGTGATTAATTTAAAGGCATTCATGAATTTTGATTTTGCTTCGAATTTCGATATTGATTATCCTGAAGTTGAAAAGATTCCTGTTGAAAGCCTTCTTGATCTTCAACCACAGAATGTATATAGTTTGGCATTAGACAATCAACCGCAACAAAAAGTAACGGCATTAAAAATTGCTGCTGCACAAAGATTTGTAAACGCTGCAAGAGGTTCAATGTATCCTACACTTTCTGCAACAGGATCTTTAAGCAGCCGTTTTTCAAACAATGTTTACGACTATCGCACCCAATCAATGGTAGGCGCAACTAGTGCTTATGCAGTTGATAATTTAAATAAATATCCAGTTTACGCATATCAAACTAGTGTGATAGGAGTAGATAAAGTATCCTTAACATCTCAATTAAATAGATATTTTGGTCAGGCATTAGGATTGAATTTAAGTATGCCAATCTTTAACGCACATAGTGCTAGAACGCAATGGGAGCGTTCAAAAATAAATGTTCGCCAAAATCAATTACAAGACGATCAAGAGAAGCAAACACTTCGAGCTAATATTTACAATGCATATCAAGATGCTTTTGCTTCATTGCAAAAATTAAACGCGTCTAAAAAATCAGTTCAAGTATCTGAAAAAGCATTAGAGTTTGCGCAAAAAAGATACGATGTAGGACTATTAGGAACACTAGATTTAATTACAACTCGTAACAATGTATTTACTGCAAAAATTCAGTCAGTAAGTAACCAATTCGATTATGTATTTAAATTAAAAGTGCTAGAATTTTATAAAGGACAGGGGATTAAATTGTAAGGGTTAAACAAAATTAAAAACACAGAAACACGGAATATATGAGTAAGAAATTGATTTGGATTATTGTAGGATTGCTTGTTGTAATTGGCATATTAATCGGTCTAAAAAAAGGTGGTTATTTAGGTAAAGAAGAAGCTACAAAAGTGTCTTCTGAAAAAGCCGTTAAACGCAATATTATAGAAACAGTAAATGCAAGTGGTAAAGTATATCCCGAAGTGGAAGTGAAAGTAAGTCCGGATATTAGCGGAGAAGTAACCGAATTGTTTGTTAACGAAGGAGATACTATTAAAAAAGGTCAAATTCTAGCTAGAATTTATGCCGATATTTATTCTACTCAGCGCGATCAAGTTGCTGCAGGTGTAAACCAAGCTAAAGCACAATTGTCTAATTCAAGTGCCAATTTAGTAGGATTGAAAGCGGTGTTAGACAACGCGAAATCTATATACGATCGTCAAAAGAAATTGGTGGATGATAAAGTAATTTCTCGTTCAGAATTTGAACAAGCGCAACAAGCTTATCGCACCGCAGAAGCGCAATACAATGCTGCTAAAGAAGGGTTAAAAAGTGGTGAAGCAAATATTCAAGGCGCACAAGCACAATTGAACAAAGCCAATAAAGATTTATCACGCACAGTCATTACTGCACCGATGGATGGATTAGTTAGTTTAATGAGCGTAAAAAGAGGAGAGCGTGTTGCTGGTAATAGTTTTAGTATAGGTACCGAAATGATGCGTATATCAGATATGCGTAGTATTGAAGTAAGAGTAGATGTAGGTGAAAACGATATTCCAAAAGTAAAAATTGGAGATACAGCTATTGTTGAAGTAGATGCATATAATAACAGAAAGTTCAAAGGATTGGTTTACAAAATTGCAAATCCAGCCTCTTCATTAAATGCATCAACTTCTAATGATGTTACCAATTACAAAGTGCATATTCGATTGCTACCAGAATCTTACCAAGACTTAATTACACCACAAAAAAGTTTTCCATTCCGTCCGGGTATGAGTGCTAGTGCCGATATTCAAACTAAAACAAAATACAATGTTTTATCGGTGGCATTAAATGCAGTAACAACCAGAGAAAAAAATAACGACAAAGCAGCTACAGATAAAAAAGACGAAAAGAAAACAGATGCACCAGCAGCTAAGTCAACATCAACCGACGATGGTATTGAAGAAGTAGTATTTGTTTTACAAAAAGACAATACTGTAAAAAAAGTAAATGTAAAAACATCGGTTCAAGATTTAAATAATATTGAAATTGTATTTGGGTTAAAAGAAGGCGACGAAGTAATTACAGGACCCTATACAATTGTTAGTAAAATTTTGAAAGATGGCGCGAAAGTAGAAGTAGTTGCTAAAGAAAAATTATACGACGATAAGAAAAAAGACTAGTCTTACATAAATTATTTGTGCATGCAGTTTGGTATTATTGGTAGTGGAAGTTGGGCTACAGCGATTGCAAAAATTCTTACCGATAATGGAAACACCATTCATTGGTGGATACGTAATGAAGAAATGATTGGTTTGATGCAAAAGCGCAAGCACAATCCGCAATATCTCAGTTCGGTTTATTTTAATCCGCAACAATTGGTTTTAAGCAATGACCTTGCTCAAGTAGTAGCAAGCTCCAATATACTAGTAATTGCAGTGCCTTCGGCTTATGCAGAATCTGTATTAGAAAGTTTGCCAGAAGATGCATTTAAAGGCAAAAAAATTGTTTCTGCTATAAAGGGTATTCTGCCAAATATTAATGTGTTATTGAATGATTATTTAAGTAATAAATTTAAATTTCCCCTATCGGATTATTTTACTTTGTTAGGTCCATGCCATGCAGAAGAAGTAGCTGGCGAAAAATTATCTTATTTAACTTTTTCTGGTATTCAAGAAGCAACTGTTTTTGATATTGCCCGACATTTTGAAACAGAATATATTAATACTGTTGTTAATCAAGATGTAATAGGGGTGCAGTATGCAGCGGTATTAAAAAATATTTATGCTTTGGGTGCTGGTATTGCACACGGGTTAGATTATGGCGACAATTTTTTGAGTGTGTATATTGCCAATAGTGCCAATGAAATGAGTCAGTTTTTTAAATCATTACCTGCCAATTCAAATCCTTCCAATAAAGAAATCAATTATACAGCTTCTGTTTATTTGGGCGATTTATTAGTTACCTGTTATTCTTTATATAGTAGAAACAGAACCTTTGGAAATATGATTGGCAAAGGATATTCTGTTAAAGCGGCGCACCTAGAATTGAGTATGGTGGCAGAAGGATACAATGCTAGTAAATGTATTTTTGAAACCAATAAAATACTCCAAGCCGAAATTCCAATTGCCGAAACGATCTATCAAATTTTATGGAAACAATTACCAGCGGCAGAAGGCTTTAAAAAAATTGAAGGCTATTTGTTTTAGTATTAGCCCAATAATTTATCCTACAAAAAATAAATCAGACGCAATTCCATCTGCCATTAACTTTCCACTGTTGGTGAGTACTAAATTTTCGTCAACTAAATTTGCATAACCACAATTAATTAAATCATTGGCAGCTTGCTGTATGGTGTTTGCAAATGCATCTCCCCATTGCGTTTTAATATGTGCTAATGAAAGTCCTTCAAGGGTTCTAAGACTTGTCATGATGTATTCATTCAGTTGTTGCTCTATGCTCAAAATTTCAATTTCAAATGGAACAGTATTTTGTGCCAAACTTTGTAAGTACAAACTATTATTGGCAACATTCCATTGCCTTGTTATTCCATTAAAAGAATGTGCCGATGGACCTATGCCTAAATAATCTTTACCCTGCCAATAATTACTATTGTGTTTACTTCTATGCCCTGGCAATGCAAAATTAGAAATCTCATAATGTTCAAAACCTGCTATTGCCAACCATTCTAATAATAAGGTAAAATGGTGCGCTTGTTTGTCTGGGTCTACTGCGGCAACTTCTTTTTTTTGAATGAGTTTATCTAGTGCCGTTTTAGGTTCCACTGTTAAAGCATAACACGATAAATGTGGTATGCCAAAAGCAAGTGCGGTGTCTACATTTTTTTTCCAGGCTTCATCTGTTAATACTGGGCTTCCATAAATTAAATCAATGGTTATATTATCAAACCCAACTTCTTTTGCTAGTTGAATACAATTACTTGCTTGTGCGGCTGTGTGTGCACGATTCATCCAAAGAAGGTCTGTTTCATCAAAGGATTGTACGCCAATACTCAAACGATTAATTCCCATCAATTTCCAGTCGAGTAGTTTACTAGTATTGATATCGTCGGGATTTGCTTCTAGGGTAATTTCTGCCGTTGGGCTGATATTAAACTGCGATCTTAACGTGTTTAACAGCTTCGCCAATTGAGCAATCGTTAGAATCGACGGGGTTCCTCCTCCAAAATAAACAGTGTCAATTGTTTCAGACAAGTAAGTTTTTTGTAATAAAATTTCTTTTTCAATGGCTTCCATCATCGGTTCAATCTGATGGTGTGTAGTTGAAAAATGAAAATTACAGTAGTTACAAGCCTTTCTGCAAAATGGAATATGAATATAAATACCCGCCATAGATTACAAAAGTAACTAGTTCAAACAGCATAAAATTGAAGTATAGAGATAATATTGGGCAACACACGTGTTTAATGGTGCCAGTTTAATATTTTTGCGCAAATAGTTTGATTGAAGCAGCTGCAAATTATACTCTGTTTATTATTCATCACTGGCTTTTGCAATGCCCAAGTTGACTCTAATGTCAATGCGCGTCAATTGCAATCCATATCTACAGACTCATTGAGTTTGGTGCCTATAGACAGTATTCGTCAGGCTTTTATTTCCGACAGCCTAAGGTTAGATTCCACAAAAAAAGCACAAATCCTTTATATAAAACTGCATTTACCCGACACTACCACCTATCAAAAATATTATAGTCATCCATATCTGCCTTTTTCAAAAACCGCATTTTTTCAATACGCACCAGAGCGCACGCCAGTAAATAGAGATGCAATTTTTTATATTTTAGTGGTATTGGTAGCACTATTAGCCGTTATTAGATTAGCCTTTCCTAAATATTTAAAAAATCTTTTCTTACTTATTTTACAAACATCTGTTAGGCAAAAACAAACAAGAGAGCAATTGTTGCAAAATAATCTTGCTTCAGTTATGCTAAATATTTTGTTTTTTGTAAGTGGTGGAATTTATATAGCCCTATTTATTCAGTACAAGGCATGGGTGGCCTTGCCTTTTTACCAATTAATACTCTACTCAAGTTCCATACTGTTCATTATTTATATAGGAAAATACTTGTTTCTATTGTTTTCTGGTTGGGTTTTTAATGCATCAGAAGCCACAAGTTCTTATACTTTTATTGTTTTTTTAGTTAATAAAGTATTAGGAATAGTAATAATACCTTTCCTTTTAGTATTAACCTATTCTCCCGCACCGTTTGTGCAAATAGCAATTACTATTTCTACAGGGGCTGCTTTTGTATTATTCCTTTATAGGTATTTAATTTCTTTTGGAATAATTAGGCTTAATCTGAAAGTTAGTGCCTTACATTTTTTCTTGTACCTTTGCGCCGTTGAAGTACTTCCTTTGCTTTTGATTTATAAATTGCTATTGAAGTATATTGCGGGAAGTTTTTAATATTATTTTTATTTTAGATCTGAAGCATGGCAAAAAGCGGGTTAAAAAATGTAGGGACAACTAAAAAGCCTAAAAGAATTTTAATTTCTCAACCAAGGCCCGAAAGTGATAAATCGCCCTATTTTGATTTAGAGCGCAAACACCAAGTTGAGTTGGTATTTCATCCTTTTATTAAGTTAGAAGGTATACCGGCACGCGAATTCCGCAAACAAAAAATAGATATTTTAAATTACACTGCCATCATATTCACTAGTAGGAATGCGATTGACCATTTTTTCAGAACCTGCGAGGAAATGAAAATTTCAATTGGCCAAGACACTAAATATTTTTGTATTACCGAAGCAGTAGCCTTATACCTTCAAAAATTCATTTTATATCGCAAACGAAAAGTATTTTATGGTGCTGATGGTACCAATAAAAGCTTGTTCGATGTAATAAACAAGCACAAGGAGAACGAAAAATTCTTGTATGTCTGCAGCGAAAATCAACAAGACAACGAGATTGTTGCTTGGATGAAAAACAATAAATGCGAATTCCAATTGGGCTTTATGTATCGTTCTATTAGCAACGATATTACACCAGTAATGGAGCAAAAAAATTATGATATTATCTGCTTTTTCACACCTAGTGGTGTAAGAAGTTTGTTTGATAACGTTCCGGATTTCCAACAAAACACCACCATTATAGGCGCTTTTGGTAGCAATACTTTAAAAGCTGTTGAAGAAGCAGGATTGATGCTTGAAATTATAGTGCCATCTCCTCAAAAACCTAGTATGTGTGCAGCGCTTGACCATTTTTTAAGTCAAGCTGTTAGTTCTAAAAAATAATTCCCTAAAGCTGCTGTATCTAAAACAGATAGAGCCTAACGCGTTTAAAAAGACTAGCGATTTTTCAGTTGTTTAACAGAATTTCAATCTCTTTTTTCTTATTGCGTATTCCTTCTAACTATCTTGCCTTTCTAACCAAGAGTTTATCATGAGTTTTACGCATACCAACCAATTAATACACGAAACAAGTCCTTACTTATTACAACATGCACATAATCCAGTAAACTGGTACCCCTGGTGCGATGAGGCATTGGATCTTGCAAAAAAAGAAGACAAACCCATTTTGGTTAGCATAGGTTATTCTGCATGTCATTGGTGCCATGTAATGGAAAAAGAAAGTTTTGAAAACGAAGCCACTGCTAAGTTTATGAACGATCATTTTATTAATATTAAAATTGATAGAGAAGAACGCCCCGATTTAGACCATATTTACATGGATGCAGTGCAAGCAATGACAGGCTCTGGCGGTTGGCCACTAAATGTTTTTTTAACACCAACAGCAAAGCCTTTTTATGGCGGTACGTATTTTCCACCAGTTAAGGCCCATAATCGTGCAAGTTGGATAGATGTATTAGAAGGAGTTCGATTAGGCTATCAAGATCGTAAGCACGAAATTTTTTCACAGGCAGAAAATCTAACAGAACACCTTTTATCAGCCAATAAATTTGGCATACAAACTGCTGGAACTAGTCAGGAAAATATTGATTTTAAGGCAGAGCAATTAAATACCATCTCTCAAAATTTGCTAGAAAATGCAGATACAACCTGGGGTGGATTTGGACGTGCACCAAAATTTCCACAAACTTTTTCCATTCAGTTTTTATTAAGGCAGTATCATTTTACAAAAGATGCATCGGCTTTAAAACAAGCATTATTGAGCCTCGACAAAATGATTGACGGCGGAATTTACGACCAACTAGCGGGTGGCTTTGCCAGATATAGTACTGATAATGAATGGCTTGCACCACATTTCGAAAAAATGTTGTACGATAATGCCTTACTAGTTAGCGTTTTGGCAGAAGCCTATCAACTTACCCGAATTGAAAAGTATGCGCAAACAATTCAACAAACAATTGCTTTTATTGAAAGCGAATTATTAAGCAATGAAGGAGGTTTTTATAGCGCTTTAGATGCCGACAGTGAAGGAGTTGAGGGTAAGTTCTATACTTGGTCTAAGCTTGAAATTGATGAGATTTTAGGTTCAGAATCGGCCTGGTTTTGCGCCTTTTACCAAGTAGAAGCGCAAGGAAACTGGGAGCACACCAATATTCTATGGGTAAACAACTCTATAGATGAAACAGCTAAATTATTAGGCATAGGTGCAGAAACTTTGTCTGAGTCCCTTGAAAAATCAAAAGAAATATTGCTAGCAGAACGTTCAAAACGTATTCGACCAGCCACGGATGATAAAATTTTATTAGGATGGAACGCACTTATGAATACCGCCTACTCAAAAGCTTATGCAGCCCTTGGATTGCCTGCTTATAAACAACGGGCTATTGACAATATGGCTTTTTTAGCTTTAAAAATGGCTAACCCTGAAGGATCTTGGAACCATACTTATAAAAACAACCAATCTAAATTGCCCGCATTTTTAGATGATTATGCCTATTTAATACAAGCCTATATCCATTTACAAGAAATCACGGGTAATGGCAACTATCTTTTACAAGCAAAGTCACTTACAGAAATGGTAATTACGCATTTTACCGAACCTGAAACTGGCTTTTTTTATTATACCCATGACCAACAAACCGATGTAATCCTTCGAAAAAAAGAAGTGTATGATGGCGCAACCCCTAGTGGAAATGCCGTGATGGCATTGAATTTACACTATTTATCGGTGGTGTTTGATTTGAAAGAATGGGCTCAGCGGGCTAGTCAAATATTGCATTCATTGCAAAACGCAATCATAAAACACCCTAGTTCTTTTGGTGTTTGGGCTTCACTCATTCAAATTTTACAGGTAGGAACAGTTGAAATTGCCATTTTAGGCCGAGAAAGCAGTAAAAACCTACTTCCTGTATTAAATTATTATATTCCTAATAAAATAATTCAATCCGCAGAAACTAATTCACTAGTTTTTCCGTTATTGAAAATGAAAGAAACTAAGGCAGATGTGGCGTTTTATAGTTGTAAAAACTATACTTGTAATGCACCTTTTTTTAATATTAAAGATTTTTTAGCAAATGTGTAACAAACTATCGTTTAATTTGCTAATCAATTACAGCGGTATAATTACCGAAAATCTTTTTATTGACTAAATTATAGCACCATAAGTCTATTTCTACACGATTAATATTTATTGGCAACAAATTCTGTAATTAGGTTATTTAGCCAATGAAACTCATATATTTGTCACTGTCATAAAAAAATTATTCTGATCAGATGAAAGGGTATTTAATAATAATATTGGCGGTATTATCGCTCAGCTTAAGTTCCTGCCTATTTCCAAAAGGAGGAAAGTCTAAATCTGCTTTGCCAGATGATGGACAGTTGCATGGGGTAGCACCAACTGCAAAGCAAAGCATGAATAGGCCAATCAATATGGTGTATGTGCAACCTGGAACTTTTCATTTAGGACCAAGTGATGAAGATATCAGCTATAATTTTACTACAAAAAATCGCCAAGTATCTATTCCAGGATTTTGGATGGATGCAACTGAAATTACCAATGATCAATATCGTCAGTTTGTAAAATGGACTAGAGATTCACTAGCATTTAAAATATTATTTGGACAAGGCATTAACAAAGATGACGATACTACAGCTGTTGATTGGAAAAAAGTAGCAACAATAAAGTACGATAAAAATACAGTTGAAAAATTAAACGAATTGAATTTAGCACCTGATAATCGTTTATTTGGAAGGGCAGATATAGACCCAAATAAATTGGTGTACAAGGTGGAGTATCTAGATTTACCTGCTGCAGCAAAAAGAGAAAATGCTGGACATCCTATAAAAGAATTTATTGTTAAAAGAGATCAAAAAGTATATCCAGACACCTTAGTTTGGATGAGAGATTTCTCATATTCTTATAACGAGCCAATGACTAAAAGTTATTACTCGCATCCTTCTTTTGGAAAATATCCGGTAGTAGGTGTTACTTGGAAACAAGCAGTTGCTTTTTGTAATTGGCGCACCCATATTCAAAACAGTTATTTAGAAAGGAAAAGAATGGCAGTTGAAGGAGACTATCGTTTACCAAGTGAAGCTGAATGGGAATATGCTGCAAGAGGTGGCCGTACCAATTCAATGTTTCCTTGGGGTAATCCATATATTAGAAATAAAAAAGGTTGTTTGTTAGCAAACTTTAAGCCAGGTCGTGGTAATTATGCAGAGGATGGTGGTTTTTATACTGTTCGTGCCGATGCTTATTGGGCCAATGATTATGGTTTGTATAACATGTCAGGAAATGTTGCAGAGTGGACCAATTCTTATTTCTACGAAGGCGCATACAATTTTATTAGTGATATGAGCCCAGACATTCGTTTAGATGCAAAGGATTCAGATCCTCCGCGTATGAAACGTAAAGTGGTTCGTGGTGGAAGCTGGAAAGATGTAGGATACTTCTTACAAGTGAGTACACGCAATTACGAATACCAAGACACAGCAAAATCTTATATAGGATTTCGTTGTGTAATTGATTTGGCTCCTAAAATGAGAAAATAATTTACCCTTATAAAAAGTAATTAATCTAAAAATCAAACTCAACCCATCATGTCTCAAGGTGTTTCTCCAACAGTAAATCGCGCAGTAAACGTTATCGTTTGTACAGGTGCTGCAGTAGTAATATTTGGTGCAATGGCAAAAATATTGCACTTGTCATGGGCCGACTGGGCCTTAAAAGTAGGTTTAACAACAGAAGCATTAATCTTTTTGGTTTATGCAATTTTACCTCCTCCAGATATGGGTCCAGCTCATGCACCAGCTGCTGCTGACTCAGGTAATCCTGCATTAAAAACATTGGATAATATGTTGCAAGAAGCAGATATTACTCCAGTAACACTTTCTAAACTAAGTGCTGGATTTCAAAAATTAGGTACTACCGTTGATAAGATGGGAGAGATTGCCGACGTAGTAAAATCAACTGCTGATTTTACTGCTAAAGCTAAAGAAGCTGCAACTGCTTTAGGAACTATTAAAGATGCTTCAGGTCATGTGTCTCAAGCATTAGTAGGATTTCAAGGTGCTTCAGAAAGTACCAAACAATTCCATGAGCAAGTTCAAGGACTAACAAAAAATTTAACTTCTTTAAATACAATTTACGAATTAGAATTGCAAGAAAGCAATAATCATTTGAAAGCGTTGAACCAATTTTATGGCAAACTTTCAGAAGCTTCTGCTGCAATGACCGGAACTGCACAAGATGCATTAAAAGCCAAAGAGCAAATTGCTGCATTGGCAACTAATCTAACAAAATTGAATCAGGTTTATGGTAGTATGTTATCTGCAATGCAGGTAAAATAATTATCTATACGGTGTTGAATTAATTGTAAAATGTATCATTAAATTTAAGTTAGCATGTCATTACCTAAGGAGCCGCGGCAGAAGATGATCAACATGATGTACCTAGTGCTTACTGCGCTATTGGCACTGAATGTTTCGAACGAAATCTTACATGCATTTCATACTGTGAATAACAGTTTGAATAATGCAACTGCTATGGTTGAACAAAAGAATGTAGATATATTCAAGTCTTTTCAGAAAAAATTAGAAGATCCAAAAACAAAAGAGAAAGCAGAAATCTGGATGCCTAAAGCCCAAAAGGCAAAAGCATTAGCCGATGCTATGTATACTTATTTAGAGGATTTAAAATTAGAATTAAAAAAAGAGTCTGGATTAAAAAAAGACGAAAATGGAGTTGAAGATTATAAAGAAGACAATTTAGATGCTGCAACACGTTTGTTGGTGGAGCCACCTCCAAGTGGAAAAGGAAAAGGAAAAGAATTGTTTGAAAAATTAAAAAACTTCAAAGAAGAATTATTAGCAATTGATCCACAACTTGCAAAAGAAATAGGGCCGCTACCACTAGACTTAACAGCGCCAAAAACAACTAATAATGCGGTAAAAGATGATTTAGGCTATCTCTATTTTCATATGACACCTACTGTTGCTGCAATTACTATTTTGAGCAAGTTTCAAAATGACGTTAAAAATAGCGAAGCGCAGTTGGTAGATTTATGTCATAAAAAAATTGGGGAAGTAGAATTGATCTACGATGAATTCGCTGCATTTGCTGGAACCAATTCACAATATTTAATGCCAGGTGAAGAATTAGTAATTACAGCAGGTATTGGCGCTTTTAGTAAAGCAGCTAAACCAAATATTTCTATAGATGGCGCGAATGTAAATGTAAAAGAAGATGGTTCTGCAGAATACAAAACAACAGTAAGTAATGTTGGTGCTAACACAAAAAAAGTACGTATTTCTTATACCAAACCCGATGGCACAACTGCTACTGTTGAAAAAGAAGTGAAATACACAGTAGGTGTACCTTCTGGCTTAGTAGTATCAACCGATAAAACAAGGGTATTTTACCAAGGCTTAGAAAATCCATTGAGTGTAACTGGTGGTGGTGGAGACGAAAAAGTTTCTGTTACTGTTGAAGGAAATGGTGTGAGTAGTAAAAAAGCTGGTCCTGGTCAATATATTGTAAGTTGTCTTAATCTAGGCTCTGCAACAGTGGTTGCCTCTGATGGCAAAAACAATCAAAAAATTACCATCCCAATTAAAAGGGTTCCAGATCCTTTGGCAACTGTTGGTGGTAAAGCAGGTGGACCAATTGCCGCAAATGTATTGCGCGTACAAAAAGGAGTTGCGGCTGAATTACGTGATTTTATTTTTGAAGGAGTTAGTTATAAAGTAATTTCTTTTACACTGATTTGTACAGGAAAAGGATTCGAAGAAGGATTGGGTGTTGCAGAAGTTACTGGTGCTTATTTTAATCCAGAAGCACTTGCTTTATTAAAAAGATGTCAAGCTGGTTCAACTGTTGTGATTGATGAAATTAAAGCAATCGGTCCTGGTGGAACTAGACAATTAGATCAAAATATTTCGTTTACACTTCAATAAATGTGGGCATGAAAAAAATAGTATTAACGGGTGTTGTTTTAGGGATTGCTTTACTTGGCATGGGCGTAAATGCACAGTCGAAGTATAAGAAAGCGGCCACTACTACAAAACCTGCAGCAAATGCACCAGCAGACCTGCCAGCTACAACAACTGCTAAACCGGCAACAGGTACGTCGAAATATTTGAATAACAATGCTGCCGCACCTGCTGCTGCGCCTGCAGCTAGTGTAAGTACACCGGTACCTGCCGCTGCTACACTAACAGTACGTTATGATACCACCATTCCTGGTGGATTTGATGCCAAACAAGAAGTTTCTTTAAGACCTAATTATGCAATTGAAAGAGGTTTAATAAAAGAACGTAAACCATTGGCTTACGATCATCTTCGCGAAGACGACCAAGTTTGGAGCCAGTTTGTTTGGGAAGAAATTGACGGACGTGAAAAAATCAACCAGTCATTTGTATATCCTGGTAAAGACGATAATGGCGACCAACGTTTTTTTGCCATTTTATTAAGTGCTATTAAAAATGATAGTGTTGTTGCTTTTTCAGCCGACAACGACCAATTTAAAGTGCCATTAACTGGAGACCAGATTAATAATTTAACCACCGGAGCAAATGATACTGTTGATGTATCTGATCCTATATCTGGGGTTGTAGAAAGAGTGATTACCAAGAAGCCTAAATTTCCAATGGATTCGGTGTATACTTTTAGAATTAAAACGCAGTATATTTTTGACAAAGAAGCGAGTAGGTTTTTTTGTAGAATCATAGGAATTTGCCCAATTGCAAAACAAGTAGTTTCCGGAAAATCACAACCTCGTCCTTTATTCTGGATTTATTATCCTGATTTAAGACCAACATTGGTTAAATGGGAAGTTTACAATCCTAAGAATTTTGCACAGAGAATGAGTTGGGAAGAGTTGTTTGAAAACCGCTTTTTTTCGTCTTATGTAATTAAATCAACCATTAATAACCCAAGTGACAAATATTTAAATGCCCTTATCAAGGATCCTTTATTTAGATTGTTAGAAGGACAAAATATTAAAGAAAAAATCTTTAATTACGAGCAAGACCTTTGGCAGTATTAACCAAGTTTGAAAATATTTATATTAAAAGGGCCATTTGGCCCTTTTTTTTGCTTTTTTGTTAAATTTTTATGTTTTTTTTCACAATCAGTCTTTGACGAACACATTCTATTACGTAACTTGTACATGGTTTTTCATAGGATATTGGATTTTAAAACGGGGCTGGATTTTCATCCTGGCCCCTTTTTTATGATTTTTCGCCAATATTTGCTGCTTCATTAAAATGACCATACACTAACGCTGCCTTTTTTTGACCAATTAGTTCCGCCAAATTTGCTTCTGTTTGATTGCTTATGTTTTTAACAGAGCGAAAGGTTTTTAATAATAACGTTGCGGTATTAGGGCCAATGCCCAAAATAGATTCTAATTCGTTTTTAATACTACCCTTAGAGCGCTGGTCTCTATGAAAGCCAATACCAAAACGGTGCACTTCGTCCCTTATACGTCTAACGAGTTTTAAGCTATCTGATTCCCAAGGCATTTTAATGGATTGTTGGTCTCCAGGAAAAAATATTTCTTCTTCATTTTTTGCCAAGCCTACAACAGTGGTTTTTCCATGTAAACCTAATAACTGAATACTCTCCATTGCGGCACTTAATTGACCTTTTCCGCCATCTATAATAATCAGTTGTGGAATTGGTAGAGATTCGTCTAATACACGCTTATATCGCCTATAAACCACTTCTGTCATGGTAGCAAAGTCATTAATCCCTTGCACGGTTTTTACATTATAATGCCGATAGTCTTTTTTACTTGGAATCCCTTCTTTAAAACAAACCATTGCCGATACCGGATAAGATCCTTGAAAATTTGAATTATCAAAACATTCAATATGGGTTGGCACTTCAGACAATTGTAAAAAATCTTGTAGTTGATATAGCACCTGCTTTTTTTCCATGTCGGATTTTCCTTCTAAATGCAGTACTTGTTTGCGATGTATAGCATCTTTAAAATACAAGACATTCTTTTCGGATAATTCTAGCAACTTTTTTTTATCGCCCAATTTAGGTATTGTAACAACCACAGATGGGTCTGGATATTCAATAGCAAAAGGAACGATAATTTCATTAGACAAACTATTGAATAGCGTTCTTAAATTCATAATAGCAAATGCTAAAACTTCTTCGTCGGTTTCCTCTAATTTGGTTTCAAGTGGAACTGTATGCGTTTGCACGATGGTTCCATTCTGCACCATTAAATAATTCACATAACCCCATTGTGCTTCTCTACAAATAGAAAATACATCTAAATTGGTTAGGTGCTTACTTACAATCACTGATTTTTCTTGGTAATTATCTAGGTGCTCAATTTTTTTCTTTAGAACTTCGGCTTCTTCAAAAGCCATATTGGCCGCAGCTTCCCGCATTTCTTTATTAAAATGCGAAATAACAGGAGCCAAATTTCCTTTCAATAAATTTCGTACTTGTTTAAGACCTAAATCGTAATCTTTTTCGTCTTGAAATCCTACGCAGGGTGCTTTGCAATTGCCCAAATGGTATTCTAAGCAAACTTTAAATTTTCCTTTTTTAATATTTGTTGGCGTGAGTGGCAACTTGCAATTTCTAAGTGGAATGTATTGTTTAATAAAAGTTAGTAGTTCCCGTACTTTATTAGATGATGTAAATGGGCCGAGGTATTCAGAGCCATCATTAACTTTTACATAGGTAAAATATACTCTTGGAAAATCTTCTTTTTTTACAACAATATAGGGGTAAGATTTGTCGTCTTTTAAATTAATATTATAACGAGGTTGGTACTCTTTTATCAATGCATTCTCTAATAAAAACGCATCGTTTTCTGAATCTACAATTGTAAACTCAATTTTGGCAATTCGTTGAACTAACTCGTGAGTTTTGTAGGTTGTAAATGTTTTTGAAAAATAAGACCCAACCCTTTTACGCAAATTTTTAGCCTTGCCCACATAAATCAACACACTCTTTGCATCATAATATTTATAGATGCCTGGTTGATGTGGTATGGTATGTGCTAATTGTTGAAAATCTGCTGCGGTCATCCTTAAAAACTATTTATTCTGGTCATTCCAGTTCACATAGGTAAATTCATTCAACTTAAATCCTGCTGGTGTTTTTGAAAACCGATTTATTTGAAAACTTTTATCGGCCTTCCAATTACACTGTTCAACAACGCTAGTGTCATTATGTTGAAATTCAGACCGAATAAAAATACGTTTTACTTGGTTGGTATTTTCGTCTAATAAAACATCAATATTTTGTATGGCTTCTGCAATGTCTTTTGCGCGATAATTTAAAGTATAGCTTTTGGTACTTAGGTCGTGAAAAACTGTTTCGGTATAGTGTTGTTTTTTATCTGCCGAACTAATGTCTTTTTCTAAAAATATAGCAGCAATCTTTTTAAAACTTTCCTTGGTTAGTGCAATAGAATCTTTTACCCCATTTAAGTCATTCTTCTGATAAATATAAAAAGATCGGAGGTCTACAAATTCTATTTGCGACTTAATAAAATCATTAATAGGGTAGAACTTGGTGGTGTCAATACCAGCGGAGTTTCTAGCTTTTTGCCCACTATTTTTGCAGGAAACAAAAACCAAACTTGCACTTAAACAAAACAATAAAAATAGTTTCATCATTAAAATTATTCATTAGTAGGCATAAAACCATTAGCCAACCAATAGAATTGATTGATTTAACAGACTCCTATCAATTATTTTATTTGTTTGATAAATCCTAAGCGAATACCATAATCCATCAAGTATTCGGTAATGGGATATTTGTTAGAATAGGTAGGCAGAAATTGATAACGCGCCTGAGGACCTAAGTACCATTGGTATTCTCCTGTTTTGTAGGTAATATTTAAACCAAAGGAACTGTTTACATTCCATTTACGCATTAGGCTATTGCCATCTGCATAGTGCTTGTAATCGGTAGAAAGTAAATACAAACTTTTATTTAGCGTAAATGTTGGCTGAATAGAGGCTTCAGCGG
This sequence comes from uncultured Bacteroidota bacterium, assembly GCA_903831935.1. GTDB lineage: Bacteria > Bacteroidota > Bacteroidia > Chitinophagales > Chitinophagaceae > Sediminibacterium. Next base: position 22,128 of record CAIKZP010000087.1, read on the forward strand.
TAACACCAAATTGATTTCCTTTAATTAGGTCGTATTGTAAGCCAAGTGGAACAGAAACCTGGTACATTTTATTATCAAGTTCTGTGCTATTATAGCCAGTGTTATTGTTGTATGGAGAAAATACATTGATATTTTCAACACCCCTACTATTAATAAGGGAGATAGTAGTTATATCGGTAGTTGCTTGAAATGTTTCTATATAATATTGTCTGATATTAAATTGAACGCCTGTTTTAAATTTAAAACGATTGGTCATATTGTACAATACTGCAAAACCAAGTTCTAATCCTACAGCAGGTTTGTGGCGTACAATATTATTAATGCTAGCAGTATAATTTAGTCCAACAGGGGCGCTTGCAGGTGCAGCACCTAAAATTTCTTTAGCCTTTGTATCGGATAGTTTACGGTAACTAGTAGATGGGGTTATAAAAAATCCATATCCAACTTTAGAATTCTTTGCTTTAACTAATGAAGAAGGCGTGAATGCAAACTCCTTTAAATATTCATCTGTGCTATTGGCAATAGACTCGGTTGGTTTGATGGTGTTTGAAATAGGCACCACAATGGCTGGAGTAGTTGCTGCAATAGCATTGTCATTTGGAGCAACTGTTTCAGTGCCATCAATTAATAGGCTGTTTTTTTCTGCAGCGTTATTATTGGCTACCCAGTTTAATGAAACAGTGCGAAGACTATTTTCATTAATGAAGGAAGGTTTGGTTGGATAGTTGTTAACTAAATGGGTATTGGTAATTTTAATTGGATCTGCTTTTGTAAAAGGCATTGCAACTATTGGTGCTTCTACCAAATCAATCGCGTTCTCCTGTTTTATATCTGCCAAAGTTTTAGCAGTTAGTTGTTCTGCTGCAATTGAGTTAAAATTTGGCGTATTTTTAGTTTCATTAATAGCATTACCTGAAACCTTGGAATCCTTTAAAGAAAAATGAATGGATTTTTCTGCAGGGTGGTTGTTTAATAAAGTAGAAACCGTAAGTGCAGAAATAATAAAGATAGAAATAAAAGTAAGTGCTGGCCAGGTTTGATGACCGTTTACTTCAGACTGTATGTTCCGCCAAATTTGGTCAGAAGGATACATCCGATGGTCTTTTACCTCGTCTATTAAAAATTGTTCCAGTTCGTCTTGGTTCATCTCGGTTCCCATAGGTATTCAACAACAACTACTATTTTTTCAAAGCGGCCAAAAAGCTGAATTCTTCTTTTGGCTTTTCAATGATATGTTTTCTTATTAGAATATTTTCTAACATTGATTTTGCACGTGTGTATTGGCTTCTGCTGGTACTTTCTTCAATATCTAGCATCAGTCCAATCTCTTTATGGCTATAGCCTTCCAACGCGTATAAATTCAATACAGTTCTATATCCTAATGGCAATAATCTAATACACTCAACAATTTGACGGGCCTGCATGATAGAAGGAACAGTTTCTTCTTTTACTTGTACATAATTCGCGTAAGCCAAATCAATACTCTCATTAAATTTCTTATGCTTTTTTAAGAAATTAATACATGTATGTACAATAATCCTTCTAATCCAACCTTCGAATGCGCCCTTATTTTGAAAAGTATGTATCTGGGTGAATACCTTGATAAATCCTTCTTGCAACATGTCTTCACCGTCTTCGCGATTTTGCGCAAAACGATAACAAACGCTGAGCATTTTAGGACTATACCTGTTATACAATTCTCGTTGTGCTGCAACGTCGTTGTGTAAACATCCCGTGATAATTGCGTGTTCGGTCATGAGTGCTTTTAAAAGTGCACCCTAAATATAGACAAAAAAGAGGCTATTTCGCTGCATGTATAAGAGATTTAAATATTTTTTTAGCACATTATTTGCCCCTTATTGGTTGATTTTTACTAAGCCAGGAAATGGCAAATACCCAATTTTAGCGCTAGATTGAAGATGTTAAATTCGTTTGTCTAGGTTAAAAATGGCCTATCATGACTTATATTTGTAGTCATATAATTATTCTTTTTGTTCCAATCTGCTATTTTTAGACGCATTATTTCAGGTGTTTTACTGGTGTTGTTCACCTTTAGTATTACACCCAAGAAACTGTTGCATGATATAGTAGCCAAACATACAGACGCTAAGCCTGGAACTTTTTTATCTAATACCCATACTGCACAAATTCACAAATCGGGTATCAATTGCCAAGTAGATCAATTAATAGTGGAATCTCCTTTTTTGGAAATAGAGGTTCATGCACTGTTGCTTTTGCCTATTCCCAAAAACGATTTTTACCAAACAAGGGTTTGTTTTTCATTTTTTCTCCCACTAATTGATAATAGCTTAAGAGGTCCGCCGAACGCTTAATCTATTTTATTGCCCAAACAAATGTTGTTGAGTTTTGTTGAAAATTCATCCTTTGTTATATGGGTTTTTAGTTGTTTCAATTTGTGAACTTTTAATTGAAAAAATGCAAAAAAATTTACACTTATTCATTTTATTTATTTCAGTTGGCTTTACGAATGGTTTTGCGCAAAATCATTTGCAGCAAACAGAAGGGATACATTTAAATACTGCTGCAAAATCAACGCTTTCCGGAAAAATCATAGACCAACAAACGGGAAAACCTTTAGCAGGTGCTGCTATTTTTATCCATGAATTAAAAACTGGAGCCATTACAAATGCAGATGGAATTTTTATAACACCTGAAATTCCTTCTGGAAAATACTTGGTGGAAATTTCGTTTCAAGGATATAAAACCATTATTGAAACCATTGCTATTTCAGGAAAAACAGAAAAAAATTTTAGCTTAACAGAAACAGTGGTAGAGCACGAAGAAGTAACAGTAACAGGGGTTGCATCAGCTACGCGCACCAAATTATCGGCCCAACCTATTTCAATTGTAAAGAAGTCCGATTTAATGCAATCTGCCTCTACCAATATTATTGATGCTTTGAGTAAATTGATTCCAGGACTTGCTAATTTAGGAACAGGGCCAGCAATATCTAAACCCGTTATTCGTGGACTTGGTTACAATAGGGTTGTAACAGTACATGATGGCGTGCGTCAAGAAGGGCAACAATGGGGCGACGAACACGGCATTGAAGTTGATGAATATAGTATTCAAAAAGTAGAAGTGTTAAAAGGACCTGCTTCATTATTTTATGGTAGCGATGCTATGGCAGGTGTAGTACATTTAATTACCAATGTGCCAGTTGAAAGAGGCACTATTTCTGGAAATTTATTGGGCACTACAAATTCGAATAATGGACTCTATGGAACAAATGCAAATATTGCGGGCCATTTAAATAACGGATTTAATTTTAATGCATACGGTACTTATAAATCAGCAGCAGATTATCAAAATGCTGCAGACGGAAAAGTGTTTAATAGCAGATTTAATGAAAAGAATTTTGGCGGATATATTGCAATTAATAAATCTTGGGGATATAGTCATTTGCTAGTTAGTAATTTCAATCAAAAAATCGGTGTTGTTGAAGGAGCCAGAGATATTGCAACAGGACGCTTTTTGGTGCATGCAGAAACGCCTTTTTCTCGTATCGCTTCTATTGCTGAATTGGATAGTAGAGATATGGTTACACCTTATCAACATGTAACACATTTTAAAATCGCTTCCGACAATAATTTTGAATTAGGAACGGGTAGGATGTCTGTAAATATTGGCTACCAAGAGAATCAACGTCGTGAGTTAGGCAATTTATTACAGCCTAATACACCAAGTTTGCATTTTGATTTACAAACAATTAATTACAGCTTACAATATCATTTATCAGAAAACAAAGGTTGGAGAACTTCTTTAGGTCTTACAGGAATGTACCAACAAAACAGAAACTTAGCAGCAGAAACACTAATACCTCAATACAATCAATTTGATATTGGTGGATTCTATTACACAAAAAAATCGTTTAATCATCAGCTAACATTAAGTGGTGGCATTAGGGCCGACTATAGAAATACAACTGGCGAAAAATTACTCGAATCATCTGTTATTCGGTTCAATAGTTTTAATAGAAATTTTGGAAATTTGAGTGGCAGTATTGGTATTAGTTATAGCCCAACAGATGAGCTTACTTGGAAATTTAATGTTGCTCGAGGATTTCGTGCCCCTAGTGTTTCGGAGTTAGCAAGCAATGGTGCACACGAAGGCACCAATCGGTATGAATACGGCGACAATAATTTAAAAACCGAAATTTCATTGCAAGCCGATGCTGGCGTAGAATTTAATAAAGACCATATTAGTTTTGCCATCAGCACTTTTATTAATCAACTACAGCACTATATTTTTTATAGCAAACTATCGGCTAAACAAGGAGGGGACTCTATTGTTAATATAGGAGGAACTGATTTAACCGCCTTTAAATACAGACAAGCAAAAGCATTGCTACTAGGGTTCGAAGCAAAATTAGATATCCATCCGCATCCATTCGACTGGCTGCATTTTGAAAATAATTTTTCATTTGTTGCTGGGCATTTTAATGAAAGTTTTGAAGGTTCAAATAAACTACCTTTTATTCCTTCTCCTCGTTTGGTAAGTGTGTTAAGAGGGAACTTTAATAAAAAGAATCATCTAATTAAGAACAGCTATTTTAAAATTGAATTTGACAATACTGCTGCTCAAAACAGGGTGTTCACTGCTTATAATACCGAAACAATCACACCGGGTTATAGTTTGCTAAATATTGGAACAGGTACTGATGTTGTTTGCAAGGGTAAACTGATATGTAGCATTAACTTAAGCTTAAATAATGTTACGGATGTTATTTATCAAAGTAATATGAGTAGGCTAAAATATACCGATACCAATACTGTTACAGGTAGGATGGGTGTATTTAATATGGGGCGAAATTTGAGTGTGAAAATAAATATGCCATTGAATTTTAAATCAAGGGCTTAATTTTTTGTAAATTGCTTTATGGATATTTCAATTAATACACCAGCGTTATTGTTTCCGGCAGTGAGTTTGGTATTGCTAGCCTATACCAACCGATTTTTAGCTTTGTCTAATAGGGTAAGGTCTTTGCATGACAAGTACTTAATTAATCCTACGCCAAACAAAAGCATACATCAACAAATAAAAAACTTACGTTACCGACTTAAGTTAATCAAGAACATGCAAACATTTGGCGTGTTAACTTTTATCACTAGTATATTCTGTATTTTTTTTATTTATATAGATCAAATGATAGTTGCTAATGTGTTTTTTGCTTTAGGATTAATATCATTTATCATATCGTTGTTTCTATCTCTATTAGAAATCAGACTCAGCAATAAAGCAATAGAAATTGAATTAAGTGATATGGAAGGTTTAGAAGATCCTTCTGTGATAGATTATTTAAAAAGTAAGTTTGAATAATTTTCTTTCAAATTATTTATAAGTAAATCGTAAAGAGTGCAAAAAAAATAGGCTGTATCATTTATTTGATACAGCCTATTTTTTGTTAGTTGTTTTAATTATTTTCTTTCTCCAATTTGTTGACGCCACATAGCGTAGTACAAACCTTTTTCGGCTAGTAATGCTTGGTGGTTGCCGGTTTCAACAACCTGCCCTTTTTCTAGAACATAAATATTATCTGCATGCATAATAGTACTTAGCCTATGCGCAATCATTACAGTAATTTGTTCTTTTTCTGAAGATAGTTGGCGTATGGTACTGGTAATTTCTTCTTCGGTAATACTATCCAATGATGAAGTTGCTTCGTCGAATATTAATAAATGTGGGTGTCTTAATAGCGCACGCGCAATGGATAATCTTTGCTTTTCTCCGCCACTTAATTTTAGTCCGCCTTCACCAATCATGGTATCTAAACCTTTGTCTCCTTTAGATAAAATATTATTGCAACTGGCTTTTTGTAAAGCTTCACGCATGGCATCATCGCTTGCGTCTGGCGCTACGAATGATAAATTCTCTCTAATAGACCCAGCAAACAATTGGGTGTCTTGTGTAACAAATCCTATTTGATTTCTTAGCTCATCAAAATTCAATTCGTTGCCATCTATTTGGTTGTACAATATAGTGCCTTGTTGTGGACGATATAATCCAACCAATAATTTTACAAGTGTGCTTTTTCCTGCACCAGATGGGCCAACAAAAGCAATGGTTTCGCCTTGTTTTACACTAAAGCTAATTCCGTCTAAGGCTTTATATTGTGCGGTTTGGTGCTGAAAAACAACCTGATTAAATGATAAGCTTTCTATCATTCCAATATGCTTAGGCATTACAGGAGATGGCTCAATTTTCTTAAGCATTAAGTTATGAAAATTAACCATTGAGGCTTCGGCTTCGCGATAGCTGATAATGATATTGCCAATTTCTTGTAGTGGTCCAAAAATATAGAAACTATAAAATTGTAAGGAAATCAATTCGCCCGATGTAAGCACTTTTCTAAAAATAAGCCACATTAAAGTGAACGTAATTATTTGTCGTAAAAAATTTACCATTGTGCCTTGAATAAAACTCAAAGACCGAATGTTTTTTACTTTTCTTAACTCAAGTCCTAAAATTTTATAGGTATTTAAATTCAATCTTTTTACTTCTTGGTCTGTTAATCCAAGGCTTTTTACCAATTCAATATTGCGCAAACTTTCGGTAGTAGAACCTGCTAATGAAGTTGTTTCGCGGATAATATTTTTTTGGATAGATTTTATTTTCTTACTCAATAAATTGGTTACTACACCAATGAGTAATGCACCACCCATATAGATCGGTACAATTGACCAATGAAGCCTAGTTGCATAAATAGATACAAATACAATGCTCACAATAATCATGAACAATACATTTATCACATAACTAATAAACTTCTCTGTATCGCTTCTTACCTTGGTTAATATAGACAAGGTTTCGCCGCTACGTTGGTCTTCAAATTCTTGGTATGGTAAGCGCATTGAATGCTTTAAACCATCTGTAAAAATTTTCGCGCCAAATTTTTGAATGACAACATTTACGGTATAGTCTTGAAATGCTTTTGCAATTCTACTAACCATAGCTGTTCCTACCAATAAAAAAAGCATAGTGGAAAGGCCTCTAATATATTGGTTTTCTGTTCTAGGACTACCGTCTGTAAACGTATTTGGGTGATTGGCAAACTGATCAAACATTTTTCCAAATATCATTGGATCAAACATTGAAAAAGTTTGGTTAATAGCGGCCAATAGTAAGGCTAGGGCAATATGCCATCTGTAAGGTTTTAAATAAACCAGTAGGATCTTCATTATTTAATTTGCTTTATAGTCATTATTCATTTGTTGCAGTAATTGCAACAAATCTTCTCTGCCGGTTTTCTTTTCGGCGCTTGTAACAAAATGTCTTGGCAAGAACTGCCAAGTTTCTCTAAGTTTATCTAAAAAGGCTTGTACGTTTCTGGCAACTACTGCTGGTTTCTCTTTGTCGGATTTGGTAAACACTAAACTAAAGGGAACCTGCCAAATATCTAGTTGACTAACGAATTCTAAGTCGTTTTTTTGAGGAGTATGCCTACTGTCAATGAGTACAAATACTTGCATTAGGTTTTCTCTTTTACGCAGGTATCCATCAATCATTTGTTGCCACCTATTTCTGTCCGAAATGGAACGTTTTGCATAGCCATATCCTGGAAGATCCACCAAAAACCATTTTTCTTTTGGCCCTCTTGCATTACCAGAGCTTTCAATTTCAAAATGGTTAATCAACTGTGTTTTACCAGGAGTTCCTGAGGTTTTTGCTAAGTTCTTCTGCTTGGTTAATAAATTAATTAGGGATGATTTGCCCACATTGCTCCTGCCAATAAAAGCATACTCTGCTTTATCTGGTTTGGGGCATTGTTCCACTAGTGCAGAAGAGATAACGTATTTAGCAGAAGTAATTTCCATAGTGCAAAGTAAACGAATATTGGCTAAGCAGCCTTAAGAGCTGTTATTTAGCAGTTACTTCTTCTTTTTTGGAAGTACCAAACTATCTGCAGGATACCTTGCTTTAATACTATCTCTTACCGATGTGCACCAGTCGTATAGTTTTTGTTTTTCAGCATCAGTTAGAATAGCGTTTTTATGTATTAGGGTATAAGATTCAAGCGGCATTTCGCCCTCTTTTACTTCCTTCATACATTCTTCCATTTTTTTGTATTGTCTTGCAATTCTATAACTATTGAATTCGTTAAAATTCATGTGTTTTTTGCCATCCTTAATATGGTCGTTTAACCACCAATTCACAGGCTGAATATTCGCATACCAAGGATAAACGGTGCTATTGCTATGACAGTCATTACATGCTTTTGCCAAAATGGTTTTAACATCTTCCGAAACAGCATATGATTTTGAAATGTCATTATCCATTTTATTGGAATCGTTTTTTGCTGGGCGATAAAATTGCATAAGCACTAAAACCACCAAAATTACAATGCCGATTTTTTTTAAAATTTTCATTGGTTTATTTTTTAAGTTTAAATAAGAATATCTCCTGTCATTTCTTTTGGAATTGGTAGTCCCATAACTGTTAAAATAGTAGGTGCTAAATCGCCTAGTCGGCCAGGTTTTACAGTTCCTTTCCATTCGTTATCAATGATAAAAAATGGAACTGGGTTTAACGTATGCGCCGTATTTGGTGAGCCATCTTCATTAATCATAAAGTCGGCATTGCCATGGTCGGCAGTTAAGAAAACAGTGTAATTGTGTTTTAACGCCGCTGTTACCACTCGCTCAACACATTTGTCAACGGTTAGGGCTGCGGTAATTGCAGCGCTAAATACGCCTGTATGGCCCACCATATCTGTGTTTGCGTAGTTCAAGCAAATAAAATCGGCAGTTTCGTTTTCAATTTCAGGAATAAGTTTGTCGGTAATTTCTATGGCACTCATTTCTGGTTGTAAATCGTATGTAGCCACTTTTGGTGATGGAACCATAATTCTGCTTTCGCCAGTAAAAGGTTCTTCTCTTCCGCCATTAAAAAAGAAAGTTACGTGCGGATATTTTTCGGTTTCTGCAATGCGAATTTGTTTTTTACCATTGGCTTCTAATATTTGACCAAGGGTATTAACCAAATTATCATTTTCAAAAATCACTTGTACGTTTTTAAATTTATGATCGTACAGCGTCATGGTTGTATAATGCAAATTCAATTTTTGCATGCCTAATTCAGGAAAATCTGTTTGGGTTAAAACTTCTGTAATTTCTCTACAACGGTCTGTTCTAAAATTGAAACAAATGGCCGAATCGCCTTCTTTAATTTGGGCAATGGGTTGGTTGTTTGCATCTGTAATAACTGTTGGCAAAATAAATTCATCAGAAACACCTGCTGCATAAGATTGAGTTATTGCACTTATTGCATTGCTAGCAGTTGGTCCTGCTGCATGTACTAAAGTATCGTAGGCTAGTTTTACCCTTTCCCAACGCTTGTCTCTATCCATGGCATAATACCTGCCACTAACGGTAGCAATCTTTCCTACAGAGCCTTTTAAAAACTCAGCTATATCTGTAATATATCCTAATCCACTTTTAGGATCTGTATCACGACCATCTGTAAATGCATGGATATATACTTCGGTTAAGCCAGCATCTTTACAAATATTGCAAATAGCTTTTAAATGACTTGTATGCGAGTGAACACCACCATCACTAACTAAACCTAATAAATGCAAGGGTTTGTTATTTGTTTTGGCTTGTTGAATTGTAGCCAATAACACAGGGTTATGTGCCAATTCACCAGTACGGATGGCTACATTAATTCTTTGTAACTCTTGGTACACGATTCTTCCAGCACCTAAATTCAGGTGCCCAACTTCACTATTACCCATTTGTCCGTCAGGTAATCCTACTTCTTCGCCACAAGTAACCAAAGTGGTATTTGGATATTTACTATATAAACTACTTACAAATGCAGGGTGTGCTTGCTGAATGGCATCTGCACTAGGAATTTTTCCTAATCCCCATCCATCCATAATTGCTAAAATCACTTTCTTGCTCATAAAACACGGTTATTTAAATAATTCTTTTCAGCTAACTTAGCTTTGGCATGCAATTTATCAAAGTTGGCATGTTTTTAGCAAACTGTTCTTAAGAATCTATCATTATGAAAAATATATTTTTATTAATCGCCGTATTTGTGGGCACTGCGTCATTTTCAATTCAACCAGATACAGATGCTATTGTTAAAGCATTTAAGACGGCAGATGCTATTGAAATTGGCGGTTATTTTGATGATTTTATCGATTTGAAATTACTCGATAAAGAAGAAGTTAAAAATATGGGTCGCAATCAAGCCACGATTGCTTTGAAGACATTTTTTGATGAAAACCATATTAAAGGCTTTGAAAAAGGATCAGACCGTGAAATTGGTAATACTTTGTATATCACTGGCAAATTAACTAGCACGGGTAAGTCTTACAATGTAACTGTCATGCTAAAAGCAAAATCTAACAAGCACCAGATTATTACCATGCGTATTAATTAATGCATAGGAAGTTTTATTTATCATAGCCCCAATTTTATTCTAAGACCTTAGTTTTGTAAGATGCAAACCACACAAGAGCTGCTAGATCAATTAATAATAGCTGGATTAAAAGAAGATATTGGAAACGGCGACTATTCTACTTTAAGTTGTATTGATAGTGACGCTATGGGTAAAGCAGTTTTAATGATAAAGCAAGATGGTGTTTTGGCTGGTATGAAAGTAGCAGAAAGAATTTTTCAATTATTAGCTCCTACAGCAATTTTTAAGGCATTTAAAGCAGATGCCGATACTATGCAAAAAGGTGAGATTGCATTTGAAGTGCATGCGCCAATTCATGCAATACTAAGTGCAGAACGTCTCGTATTAAACTGCATGCAACGGATGTCTGGGATAGCAACACTCACAAAAAAATATACCGAGTTATTACAAGGGTATCACACTCAAATTTTAGATACTAGAAAAACAACGCCTAATTTTAGATTACTAGAAAAAGCGGCAGTTAAAATAGGCGGAGGCATTAATCATCGATTTGCGTTATACGATATGATTATGCTAAAAGACAATCATATAGACTATTGTGGCGGATTAGAACCTGCTATTAATAAAGCATTCAATTATGTTTCTACAAATAAGTTGTCCTTAAAAATAGAAGTAGAAACTAGAACACTAGCAGATGTAGAAAAAGTATGCGCAATAGGAAAAGGAAAAGTTTTTAGAATTATGTTGGATAATTTTTCGCCAACAGATCTAGCAACAGCCGTTAAAATAATTGGAACTGATTTTGAAACAGAAGCGAGTGGTGGAATCAATTTAAAAAATATTCAAGACTATGCTAACACTGGTGTTGATTATGTAAGTGTTGGTGCATTAATTCATCAAGCACAAAGTGTAGACCTCAGTTTAAAAGCCAGTTTTAACTAGAAGATTCTTTTATAAATTTGTACAATGTCAAAAAAAAATAAACCCGATAGTAGAGGATTCGTATTTAGTACAGACCCAAATTTTTCATTTGAGTCGGCCGATGAAATATTAGAAACACTTGCGCCAGCCCAACAAAAATTACGCATTCGTTTAGAAACCAAACACCGTGCAGGAAAGGCGGTTACTTTAATTACAGGATTTATTGGCACCAATGAAGACCTTGAAATTCTTGGCAAGCAATTAAAAAATTTTTGTGGAACAGGTGGGTCTGCTAAGGAGGCAGAAATTATTGTTCAAGGAGACCAACGCACAAAAATACTTCCTTGGTTATTGAAAAACGGATACACTCTCAGCAACTGCACCACTAAATTAATAGTCGATTTCTAATTTCAATTTTTCTTTGAGTGCTTTTACAAGTGGGTATTGCTCGGCTATTCGCTCGTATTTTTGACGGCTATTCATGCGCAAATGTGCGGGCACTTCTTCCATTTCTCCTGCATCTACCAAAACCGTAAAAGCAATGGTTCTGTTATTGAATGCTTTTTGCAAATGGTCTATCAGCACCATTCGCTCTTGCTCCACAAATTTTTGAGAAGTAAGTGAAGAAATAGTTACTGTAAAATGAATATCATCTTCAATAGCCAATTTGGCAATTTTAAAAGTGCCAGCAGAAGAGTGTTTAAGCTGTTGTTCTAATATTTTGGTGTAACTCTCCCAACAAGATCTAAGCTTATCCATGTTTAATACTTCTGCCTCTTTCACTTCCTCAATTGCATATTGGTCGCCATATTTTTCACGCAATGCATC
>CAIKZP010000088.1 GCA_903831935.1 uncultured Bacteroidota bacterium
CTAAAAACACCTAATACGAACGATTTATTGTTCCACTATACATTACAACATACTAACTTATTATTAAAACAAGGAGGTGTTGATGAAAGGATTAGAAATAAAAATATTTCAACTCATTCACTTCGTAAAAGTGGTAGTAGATTTATCTGGGAGAATAATGGTCATTCAGATGAGTATCTAATCAAATTATCATCCATTCTGAACCATTCATCAACATCCATTACTCGTAGATATTTGGGTATCAGTAGAGAAGAAATTAAGGATATTTACCAAAGTTTTGATGAGTTGATGTAAATTCATCCAGTAAAAAATAATAAATGATAATATCCAATATCATAATTGGTTCTATAATTGTAATAGTTTTTTTTATTTTCTATAATCTTAATCAATCATATAGATTAAAGAAGTTCAAGAAAGTAAAGGAAACATGGGGTAAGGGAAAAGATGAATATTTCCAATTTGATAGAATTGAACAATATAATAAATTAGTAAACAATAAAGATTTTCATACAATTTCTAATCAAACTCAAATTGATATTGATTTCCAAGATTTGTTTGTTTATTTAGATAGAACAACATCAAAGGTTGGTCAACAATTCTTATATAGTCAATTGTTAAATCCAACCAATAATATTAATAAATTAAAAGAATTTGGTAATCAAGTTGAATATTTTAATAAAAATTCAAAAGATAGAGATACTATTCAGATGAAGTTGTTTATTTTAAGTCAAGGTAGTTCCTATTCAATATCAAATTTATTTAGTGATAATATCTTTCAGAAACCTAAATGGTATAACTGGGTTAAGTTAGATTTAACAATTACCATATTGTTATTGTTGTTTTCAATTAAATTCCATTTTTTATTAATTTGGTTAATGATACCACTTTTCTTAAATTTCGTTTTGCATTTTTGGTATAAAAATAGGAGTATTAATATTGTAAAAACTTTACCACAATTAAATTTATTAATAAACGTTTCTAAATTTTTGAAATCAAAAGAATTTATTAAATATGAAGGGGATGTAAGTCAAAGTATTACCGAATTAAAGAAGTTTCAGAGTAAATTAAAATACCTCAATACTGGTAGATTGAATACAAGTGTGAATGTAGGAAGTATGAATTTGGGTGGGGATTTAGGAGATTTATTATATTATTTTATTGATGTTGTAAAAGGGTTTTTTCTAATTGATTTTTTCATATTTTTTAGTAGTATAGATGATGTTCTATCAAAAAGAAAAAGTGTTGAGAACTTATTCCATTTTGTAGGTTGGGTAGATAGTTCTATTTCTGTCTCTTATATTAGAGAAGGTGATTTAATTACTTCTGAACCTGAATTTATTACTAATGTAAAAAATATTGAATTTATAGATATTAAACATCCTTTAATTGATAATTGTGTTGGAAATAATTTAAAAATTGATGGTAAGAGTATCCTCATTACAGGTTCAAATATGTCAGGTAAGTCCACGTTTTTAAGAACAATTTTAATTAATCAATTATTATCACAAACTATTTTCACAACTTTTACTAATAGTTTCAAAACATCTTTCTTACGTATCCATAGTTCAATAAGAATAGATGATAGTTTATTAGATGGAAAGAGTTATTATTTTGAAGAAGTAAATATAGTATTCAACTTACTGAAACAAGTTGAAACAAATGATAACCTGTTTGTATTAGATGAAGTTTTCAAGGGAACAAATACTATTGAAAGAATTTCATCATCAAAATCCATCCTTTCCTTTCTAAATAAAAGTCAGAATATAGTGATAGTTTCTACTCATGATATTGAACTTACCACCTTATTAAAAAATGAGTTTGATTTGTATCATTTTAGTGAAGATATAAATGATGATAAATTACATTTTGACCACGAATTGAAGGTGGGAGAACTTACCACTCGTAATGGTATTAAATTATTAGAAATAAGTAATTATCCAAAAGAGATAATAGAGGAAAGTTTGAGTATTTCTAAAACTTTAAGAAGATATAATGAATAACAAATAGGTTATGTTTCCATAACCAAATTGGGTTATGTTTTACTATTACTGATTTTTATGCATTGATAATCAATAAGTTATGCAGTCAACTCTATCCTGTCTTCCCGACCAACAAAGCGCACTAAGAAATTAGTGCGCTTTTTTATTATAGTAAAATGTAATAAATTATTCTCCTAGTAAAATTTGCACTTCGGTTTGAAGTAGAGGGATGTGGTTGATTATAATACCCCAAATTATTTCATCAGATACTGAATCGTAACCATGAATGATTCTATTTCTTGTATCAACAATTTTTCTTGCATTTGTAATGTTAATACTATCATCTCTAATAATTACTCTACTTAATGCTTCTCCAATGATTTCAATATTTCTTTCAACAGCTCTTCTAGTGCGAAGATCATTTTTGTAAGTTGTAAATTCTTTTGGGATATCAATAAAAAAACTATCAATTTCCATGATAGCATTCAGAACATCAAAAAGCCAGGTTTTAATTTCATTATCCATAAACAAGCTCTTTTTTTTGATTAAGTTCTTGTTTAAAATAAGGGTTCTTGATGGCTTGCTCTTCTAATAAATCTACAGATCTATTAAAGATATGTTGTAGAGAAAATTTTAGATCAAAGTAGTTATCGGCATAATCTACAACATCAATTTCTTTAAAATCAACAATCAAGTCTATATCACTATTGCTATTAAAATCAGCAGTTAAAACCGACCCAAAGGCATACAAACTTTTAACCTTGTGATTAACACAAAGTTCATTGATCTGGTTTTTGTATGCTGTTAACTTGTTCATTTATTTAATTGAATACAAATTTACTGTTTATTAGTTTAAGTCATTGATTTTGGTAAAGTCTAGAAAATGGTAAATAACAACAATCAAAATATTAAATATCCTCCAATGAATTGAAATGTAAAACTAAAGTAAGCATAAGTAATTCAAAATCAATAAAATAGGTTTATTTCTGTTTTTTTAAGCCTTTATATTAAAAACCATCTCCAAATCTGCCCATAGTTGGTTAGAACTAGCGGTATCCATCCCGACACTACTACCAAAAAGGCAATCTTGTAAAAGGTTGCCTTTTTGCATTTCGGCTGAAACTTTTGATTCTATTGCAATCTGAAGAAAAAAGCTATTGATTTTGGTGGTTCGAACTACCCCATTTTCTTTATCATAGTGGAAAAACCACTCAAAATGATCCTCTTATACCAAGGTTATTCAGGACGAGACTTTATAGACTAGCCTAGAAATAAATTGTAAAAATATTGGAATTTAATAAATCATTAAATAATTATTAAGTAATTGTTAATGAATCATTTATAAATTGTTATTTAAAAAAATCATGCAATTTGATTTTAAATATGAGAGTAATTTCGTTAACGACTTATTCTAAATATCAAAATTTAAATCATGAAATCTACTGTCATTTTCTTTTCATTATTATTTACTTTTTTCTGTATTGAGATTAAAGTGCAAGCGCAGAGTAATGGATCTGGTATTAGTGGGTTTGTTTATACAGCAGACAATAAACCTGCCGAAGGTGCGAGTATCGTTTTAAACAATACCAACAATGGTTTTATTTCAACTACTGTTGCAGACAAGAAAGGATACTTCGTAATACGTGAGCTACCCGTAGGTATATATACTGTTAGAATTGCTGAAATCAATTCTGCTACTCAAGTATTTAACAATGTTACATTAAACTTAGGAGATCACTTGGTTATTCAAAAAGTTATTCTAAGTTCAAAAACTAATACACTAAGTGAAGTAGTTGTAAAATCTAACAGTTTTACTAATAGTGTAGATCGACTTGGAACTGGTACCGCTGTTACTAGCCGTACATTACAAAAACTTCCATCAGCCACAAGGAATTACTCAGATATGATGTTTCTTTCGCCTCTTGCTAGTGGATCAACACTTCAAGGTTCAAAGACTGGGGGAGTTGGGTATATGCTTGATGGTGTTAGTAACAGACGTGCTACATTTGGTAAAGTTACAGATGCAGCTTTTTCAATTTCATCTGAAACAATCCGTGAATTTGAAATATCAACGAATGACTATGATGTAACATCAGGACGCGGTTCTGGTGGGTTGGTTAGAGCAATCACAAAATCAGGAACAAACAAATTTGCAGGTTCTGTATGGGGATATTATGGTGGGAATTCTCTAGCGCAAAAAACAGATATAAATGGCAATCCAATAACTTCAAAATATGAAGTTAGTCAGTGGGGTGCATTGTCAAGTGGTCCAATCATAAAAGACAAATTACACTATTTGATATCGTATGATGAGTATTCAAATACCATTCCATTCCGTGCGTATGATTTCAATTTTTCTGGTGCCACTCATGATCAAGCCGAAAAAAATCTTGGAATTACAGAAGCTAATTTGAAAAGCATTGTTGATATTATGGAAAAGCAATTTGGCTTTCCTGTTATGCAGCAATACGGCGTAATGAATATTGTTCAAAAAACACAAAATGCTTTTGCAAAATTCGATTGGAATATCAATAAGAAGAATCTATTTACTTTAAAATACAACTACTTACATTTTATTGATCCAAATAAAATTAAGGGAAGCGGTCTTTTAAGTACACAATATACTGGTATTGAAGTAGACCATTCTTTAATGGCAAGTTTACGTAGTGAGATAAATTCTAAAACAACTAACGAACTTAAATTACAATACAGTACCTATAGAAAATTCCTAACTTTTCTTGGAAACCGCGTACCAGAAGGTTTTGTAAACGTAAGTTCAACTTTTGCTGATGGAAGCAAGGGAACAAAAACACTTGCTTTTGGAAACCAAAACTGGGTTCCAGAAACGGATGCTTCTAATGTAATTCAGATCGTAGATTATTTACGTATTAAGAAGGGGAATTACAACTTAGTATTTGGAACTGATAATAATATTAATTTAATTACAGACCAATTAACACATGATCAACAAGGTCAGTTCTATTATAACACTATTGCTGACATGGCCAATAACAACCCTTATCGATTTAATAGAAAAATTCCTTTAAATGGAGATAACCCACCTGTAAGTGTACCTTTAATTGAATTAGGTGCATTTGCACAAATGGAAACCAATATTCGTCCAAACTTAAACCTTACAGTTGGTTTGCGTTGGGATGGACAAATTATAGGAAGTGCTCCTACTTATAACGATCAATTATTTAAAGATCTTGGTGTAGATACACACGTAGTACCATTTGATGCAAAAAATTTCCAACCTCGTTTGAATTTGATTTGGGATATGAAAAGTAATGGGATGGATATCTTAAAATTTGGTGCGGGACTATTTGCATCTGAATTAACAACACAACCAATCACCTTTGCGCATATTGATAATGGTGTTGATTTCCGTCAAATTGATATACGCACAAATGTGCCAGTTCCAGATTGGAAAGCGTATCAAAACAACTTTAATTTAGTACCTGGTGTTGCTTATTACAATACGCTTACAGCAAAACAACCGGCAACTGTATTAGCGATGGATAAAAACTTAAAAACTCCACTTACATTCAAAACAAATTTGAGTTATTATCACTACTTCAATAAAACATTACGTGTTGGCGCAAACGTTTATTTCAATACTACCTGGGATAATTTTTATCTGTATGATTTGAACCTAAAACGTAATGCAAACTTTGTTACAAATGAAGGTCGCAGTATTTATGTTCCAGCAAGCACATTAACTGCTACTGGTACAAATAGTCAACCAACTTTAGCCAATTCAAGAATCTCTGCCAACTTTAACCAAGTTCGCTACTTCACAAATACTAATTGGGCTTCTAAATTTATTGGATCAATGCTTGAGGTTGCTCAGCAACTTGGTAAAGATGGATCAATGAGTGTTTCATACGCGCTTGGTAAAGCTACTGGTACTCCTCCTTATGATAATGGAGATCCACGTAATGCAAACTTTAGTGTAGGTTCTTCTTATTGGGATTATGCTTCTTATGGTAAAAACTGGATGAGTGATGGAGATCAAAGACATAATATAGTTGCATTAATTATGAGCCCAACCTTTCATGGATTTAGTATCACTTCATCTTTCCAAGCTTATCAAAATGCACACTACACCGTTAACGTGAATAAAGATATTATTGGAGAAGGAAATGATGGCCAAGAATTAGCGTATGTTTTTGATCCGAACGATCCTAAAACACCTGCAAACATTGCAACTGACATGAAAACACTTCTTGCGCAAACAAGTCCAGAGTTTAAGAAGTTTTTAGAAGCAAATTTTGGAAAATTCGCACCATATAATGGAGGTTTAATGCCTTGGCGCACGCAATGGAATATGAGTATTGCATATGGTTTAAAAGTAAATAAAACACATAATTTAACCGTTAGAGCCGACATATACAATGTGTTGAATCTTTTGAATCCTGAATGGGGTTATTATAATCAAATTGGAAATACTTCTTTGTATAGCTTATCTGGTTTTGATGCAACTACAAATTCGTTTAATTACACAGTTAATACAAATGCAGGCACCAAAACAAAAAATGCAAATTATTATTCAGTTCAGTTTGGTGTAAGATATAGTTTCTAATAAAGCTATTTATAATAAAAAATTACAGATTTCCTGTCTACAACTGTAGCAGGAAATCTTGTTTTAATAATATCGGTTTACCTTTTAATTATTTAAATAGTATGAAAAGTTTACTAACCATTATATTTTTTTTAAGTCTGTATGTTGCAAATGCACAACCGCAAAACTATTCAACTGCTAATGCGCATTCACATAACGACTATGAGCAACCAACCCCTTTTTGGACTGCATATCATGAGGGCTTTGGCTCTTTGGAAGCAGATATATTTCTCCAAAATGATTCGTTACTAGTTGCTCATGACTTGAAAGGATTATTACTTGGCAGAACACTTAAAAAATACTATTTAGATCCATTAGACAGTTGCATTAAAAAAAATGCGGGCTACGTTTATACCGACCATAAAAAAACATTGCAATTATTGATTGATGTTAAAACGATGGCCTTACCAACTTTGAATAAATTAATAGAAGTTTTAGGGAAATATCCAAACTTAACAAATGCTAAAACACTATCCATTGTAATTTCTGGTAATAGGCCAGACCCCATCAGTTTTGAAACGTATCCAAAATACATTCAATTCGATGGCGTACTTTCTGTAAACTATAGTACAGCTGCATTAGAAAAAATTTCAATGCTTAGCGATTATATTGGCTTTTATGTAAAAGGTCAAGAAATAACAAACGAAGAAATTATAAAACTTACAACGGCAATTAGCAAAGCCCATTCATTAAAAAAAACAGTACGTTTTTGGGCAACACCAGACAAGCCAGATGTTTGGAAAAAATTTATGGATTTAAAGGTTGACTTTATTAATACTGATCACATAAATGCATTGGCTGCTTACCTAAATGGTGGTACAATTGCTACTATTGGAAAAGCTTTACCAGAATGGAAAAAAGGCTATCTCGATTTACACCATATAAATACAGGAAGGGGAAATGCGGCTTATTTCATTTTTCCAGATAGCACCAACATGATATTGGATGCCGGCGAGTCCGATACCTCCGATGAAAGAACCTTAACACCTAGAAATACTGCTATTCACCCTAATAATAGTAAACTACCTTTTCAATGGATTTCTTATTATATAAATAAAGTAACACCCTTTAAAGTAAATCATTTAGATTATGCAGTAGTGTCGCATTTTCATGAAGATCATTTTGGTGGTTGGTATGCAAATGCACCAAAATCTAGTCATGGAAATTATTTGCTTTCCGGAATTACAGGTGTTAACGAACTTATTCCATACCGTCATTTATTGGATAGAGGGTTTCCTAATTATGACTTTCCGGTTCCTTTCGAAAAAATAATAAGTAAAATAAATGGCAGAGAAAGCAAGTATTACAAAACGATGAGCAATTATTTTTCATTCATTAAAACGCAGCAAGGTTTAGGAATGATTACGGAACATTTTAAGGTTGGAGTTAGAGACCAAATCATATTACAGCATCATCCAATTCAATACCCAGAATTTTATATACAGCAGGTTAAATCAAATGGAGAAATTTGGACAGGTAAAGATGCTTCTGTATTTCAATTTTTTCCTACTGTTGACACAGCAAATATAAAAACATGGCCAGATGAAAATACCCTGAGTTTAGTGCTTACATTAAATTATGGCCCATTTAAATATTATACTGGTGGGGATTGTGCAGGGAATGTTTTTTATGGAGATGCTAGCTGGCGCGATGTTGAAACGCCTGTTGCAAAAGTAATAGGAGAAGTAGATGTTGCAACAATGGATCACCATGGAAATCGAGATGCAGTTAATGAGTTTCAAATTAAAACTTTTAAACCATCAGCATGGATAGAACAAGTTTGGTCGGCCGATCATCCAGGGCATGAAGTGCTAATTCGTTTAACAACACCCTATTTAAATGCTACTCCAAAAGATTTGTTTGCAACGAATATGTTGAACTCCAATAAATATGTTATAGGGCCATTGATTGATAAATCTTATAAAAGCCAACAAGGACATATTCTTGTGCGCGTACTTCCTGGTGGTAACGATTATTACATTATAATTTTAGATGATAGTAATGAAGATATGCTTGTTAAAAATGTATTTGGACCATATCGTTCAAAAGAGCGTACTAAGTAATTAGTGCGCTTTTTTATTTTATAGAATACCATACTCCTTTACTAATTCCATTTTTCTCTAAATGATTTGCTGCTACTAATTGTTCCAAATGTTTTTTAATTGTGTTTCTATTTGCATTTAATTTGGACGGATTAACACCGTCATATTTACAAATAATGATTTTAATGGAATAGCACTACATTAGTGCGGTCTTGAAGGCGAAATGGCAATACAACCATCAAGCATATTAAATTTTATTCAAGCCTTTTCAATTTTAAAAAAATAAAATGAATCCTAAATACATTTTCATCCTATTCTTAACTTTTATTATAGGATGTTCCTCAGCAAACGCGCAACAAAAAATATTGTACAAGCAAATTGATGACATTAAATTATACATGGAGATATATAATCCTGAATCAATGGATTCAGCAAAAAAATATCCTGTTATAGTTTTCTATTTTGGAGGCGGATGGAGTAGTGGAAGCACTAGTCAATTTGAACCACATGCAAAGTATTTTACACAAAGAGGAATGGTTTGTGTTCTTGTTGATTACAGGGTAAAAGACCGACAACAAACCACCCCATTTGAATCATTAAAAGATGCTAAATCTTCTATTCGATTTTTAAGAGAAAACGCAAATAAATTTTATATAGACACATCAAAAATCGTTGCAGCTGGTGGTTCTGCCGGAGGGCATCTTGCAGCTGCCACTGCTTTAATTAATGATTATAATGAAATTTCAGATAATAAATCTACTAGCTGTATTCCAAACGCATTGGTGTTGTATAATCCAGTGATAGATAATGGTCCAGGGGGTTATGGGTATAATAAAATTGGGGAGGCCTATAAGAATTTTTCACCACTCCACAATATTAGAGAAGGAATGCCTCCAGCTATTATTTTTTTGGGAACCAATGATCAAATAATTCCAGTAGAAACTGCTAAATACTTTCAAAAAGCAATGGAGAAAGTGAAAAGTCAATGTGTTCTTAAATTGTATGAAGGGCAAGGGCATGGATTTTTCAACTATAAAAACTTAGAGAATTATAAAAAAACAGTGTTTGAAACGGATGCGTTTTTACAATCAATCGGATATTTAAAAGAGAGTCCTGTAGTTGAAATTAAATAATAGTAAGGGCAGCGTTTAACTGAAAAGTGCTATTTAAAAACCTTCAATTAATTCAACCTTTCCATCCATTGTAGCTGCTATTACATGGTTTTTATCAATCACATTAACGGTGTTTACCATTGAGTTGTCTATTTTATGAATCCATTGAATAGATTGATTGGCAGCATTTATTGCATATACCCTTCCATTTTTAGTGCCGAAGAAAATAAGGCATCCTTTTTCAATTAACATGCTTGGAACATGTTCGTAGCCAAAGCCAGCATTCATTTTCCATGCCGATTTTTGAAAGGATGCGGAAGTTGCAAATGCTACAATTGTGTCATTCATAGTTTTGCCATACACATAATTACCATCTGCTGATATACCAATGGATTCGCGTACGGTTGATTCATTGTTGCGCCATAAGGCTTTTCCTGAATGTATATTTATGGCAGTTAAATATCTATCTGGCGCAACTATATACACTATACTGTCTTTTATAACTGGAATACAAGCGGCAGGAGAATAATTTATAACAGGAGAACCATTATTCCATTTCCAAATTAAGTTGCCATTATTTTTATTTAATGCATATAAATAGTTGTCCCATGCACCAAAAATAATTTTCTCTTGATCAATAACAGGCAAGCTCATTACAGGTCCATTTAGGCCATCAAAACTCCAAACTAGTTTTCCATCATTGATATTCAATGCATAAAAATGATGATCACTTGCGCCGATATAAACAATATTATTTTCAATTAATGGAGCGCCCAATACCGCTGCATTGGCCGTGAATTTCCAGATGAGTTTTCCGGTACTACTATTTAAACAATACACTTGCTTATCACTAGAACCAACAATTACTTTATTGTTTTGAATTGCGGGCGAAGAATAGATGCCGCCCTTGGTTGTGTATGACCAAATTTTATTTCCGTTATTATAATTAATGGCCTGAATTAATCCATTACTATTTCCAAAAACAACAATTTGTTTGTTAGAGGCAGGTGTTGAAACAATATTTGCATCACTAGTATAACGCCATTTAATTTTTAGTGGAAAAGAATCATTAATGGCATAAGATGGCCTTTCGTATTTTATTGAATCTTTATTGAAATGGTGATTTTCTATTTTTATCTTTCTCCAAACTGGTAGTGTTTTAAGACCCGGTTTTCTTTCACTAAAAAGAAGAGAATCTGTAGTTACTTCAACAATATTGTATCCGCCAATAGCAGCTTTTGCACGAAGGTTGGAACGCCCCATTGTTGCAGGAATTCCTTCGAAATTCATGGCATGATTATTATGTCCATGACCACATAAAATAGCAATAACGTTTCGGGTTTTTAGTGTATTGGTTGCGTCGTACCAATTGTCTAAACTATTGTCTATTGGATAATGGTTTAAAAAAATAATGGGTTCTTTTGGATCTAATTTAGTTAGTTCGGTATTCATCCAATTAATAGCGTCTCTAGGAATATGCCCATCACTCATTCTTAAATAGGGGCCTGATGCGCATCCTAAAAAACGTATTCCATTGTAACTAAATGTAAACTTATCGCTGCCAAATATTTCATTAAAAGTTGCAGCACCACTTTCACTCCAACCACTGTCGTGATTGCCTGGAATGATATACATGGGTATTTGTAAACTATCCAATATTTTTTTAGCAAGTGCTATTTCTGAATCTTTTCCTAGTTCTGTTATATCGCCTGTTATAACAACAAAAGCAATATCTTTCATTTGATTGATATCACGAATGGTTCTGCGTAAATCTTCTTCAGAGCCTCCATTGGGCGAGCCTATATGTGTGTCACTTATAAATGCAAATTTGAAAGGTTTTATTTGTGCATTTGAAATGATTGAAATATGCAAAAAACAATAAGCAAGAAAAAAATATTTCATAAATTATTTTTTCTTTGGTACTTTTTTGTTAGGCATGTTTAAAGTATCTACTACTTGCTTTAATTCATCTAATGTCCATGAACTAGTTCTTGTACCTGTTTCTTTTCTAATTCTAAATACTTCTTTAGATAGTACTTGCGGCGAATCAAGTGCATTTTTTGCATGTTGACCTCCAAATTCGTAACGGGCATAACTTAATACATTGCCTATCCATCCGTTGCCATTTGCTGCTAGTGAAGGCATTTCGGTTGGATAAGTTTTACCATTGATGGGACCCTTTAATCCATTCAATAATATTCTGATGGCCATATTTTTCTTTCCAACTGTTAATGGCAATGCGCCAATTAAGGATGGTGCAGGCATTGAACTTCCGGTTGTGATAATTCCTTTTCCATCTGCACCATGACAGGTAGCGCAAACTGATTTGTAAATTACTGCACCCTCTAAAATTGGGCTCTTAACTTTTCCTGGTAAATCACCCAATCTGCTTGCCAATTTTTTTACTATTTCATTTTTATCCATGGCTTCTTTAATGCCTTCCATCATTTCCTTGTTAGTTTTATGGGCTAACATTTCTGTAACTACTGCTGCTGATTTTTCTTTAACGGTATGGTTAATTGATAATAGTACTTGTGATTGCACATCAAAGTCTGCATCGTCTTTCATTTTAAATACCGCTTGCAAAATTTCTGCATCATTTTTTATTAAGTATGATTCGCTCATCCAAACAGCGGCTCTTCTAACTTGTGGATGCGGGTCATTTAATGCATGCAATAAAATTGTTTTATCAATGGCGTGCAATCCTTCTAAAGTCCATAGTGCATGTATTCTTGAAAGGTGCGCTGAATCATCATTTGGGGTACCTGGTTTTGCAGTAGCCATTGCTATTAATGCTGGCACCACCGATTTGTCGCCTTTAATAATAATTAGTTTTTGTGCATTGTCTCTCCACCAACCATTAGCATGTCCTAAGTGTTTTACTAACGTAGCAGGTGTTTCATTAAGCATATTTGGGATCTCAGTATTTTTCATTCCATCATACACTACTCTGTAAATACGACCTCTTCCAATATTTTTTGCTAGTCCTAAACTGTCTATTTTATTGCGTAAAAAAGATCCTTTTTTTGTCCAGTTTCCTTGTTGAATTATACCTCGGTACATATCAACGATATATAAATTACCATCAGGCCCTGTTGCACTATTCATAGGACGAAAATTCATGTCTGATGATGCAATAAATTCTTCTTCGTTATAAGCATTTTTAAGAAAGGTCTTTCCATTGATGTTGCTTACTTTAGCCCTTCTTACAATTCTTCCTACGGGTTCACAAACAATATAATCTCCTACAAAATCTTTTGGCAATGCATTTCCTCTAAATATAGATTGTCCGCAAGAAGCTGTAAAATGATTCAATGTATTATTAGGTCTTAATCGGCCATTACCTCCTTGTACATCTGGTGTTGCAATAATTGGCCAAACGCCTTGAAACTCTGGTCCGAATTGATCGGGGAAATTTAATTTTCCATAAACCGGGTTTATCTGAAATCCAAAAACAGGATTTTCTCCTCCTGCACTAGAATAAAATAATCGGCCATAATTATCATGTGTTAAACCCCATTGGCCATCGCCGCCACTTGGTATTTGATCTATTTTTATGGTGTCTTTTTCATACCTGAAACGAGCAGCCTCGTAAGTCATGTACATCCAGTTATCAATATTCCAATCTAGGCCACTGCGTTGGTGTTCCATATTAGCATCGCTGCTGGTGTATTTGGAATCTTGGTAAACTATTTTTTTGATATCTGATTTGCCATCGCCATTGGTGTCTTCATAACTAGTAATAGTAATTGAATTCGTTTCGTTAACCAATAGTTTATTGCCAACGCACTGTATCATTCTAGGCAATAAAAGACTATCAACAAATACCGTGCTTTTATCCATTTTGCCATCATGATTGGTGTCTTCTAGAAGTAAGATTCTGCTATAAGGCTTTTGCTCTCC
Organism: uncultured Bacteroidota bacterium; assembly: GCA_903831935.1. Classification (GTDB taxonomy): domain Bacteria; phylum Bacteroidota; class Bacteroidia; order Chitinophagales; family Chitinophagaceae; genus Sediminibacterium. The sequence continues at coordinate 13,661 of CAIKZP010000088.1, forward strand.
TGTGGCATCGGCATCTTGCATATAGGTGAGCATTTCTGCTACATACATCCTTCCATTTGCATCCCAGGTAATGGCTACAGGTTCTTGTATCATGGGTTCACTGGCAACTAATTCCATGTGGTACCCCTTAGGCAAATATATTTTTTTCAAACTTTCTTCTGGCGAAAAATAGGTACTATTAGGATGCGCGTTAAAATCGGGTTTTTGGTTATCGCTTTTTATGCCACAACTGAATATTAATAAACAAAAAGACAATCGGTAAACTAGTTGTAATGGATGTTTCATAATTATAATAATGTGAAAAACAATTTGTAAATGTTGATTGTCTTTTTGTTTGTATGGATATTTACTGTGATTTTGATTAATCAATTTTTCTTAAGAGCCAATTAGTTTTTTTGATTTTGTAATGCTAGCAACAGGCACTGTAGCAGGAGGCGCAGTTAATGATTTTCCAAAAGGTTTTGGCGTTCCACGATGACAGGTGTTGCAAGTTACTAACTGAATTTTTGTTGTGTCTGAATCGGTATGCTTTAGTGTAGCAATATATTTTTTATTCAACTCATTGGTCATGCGAATCATTTCACGAGCAATATCTTTTTTTGGATTTGCATCGCTAGGTAAGTCATTTCTTTTTGGATTGTTTTTATCTGGTGCATGACAATAATTACATTTTACACCTAAATCAACTTTAAACTGATCCATGGCATGGTCTACTTCTTGATAAGTTGCAGTAGATGGAAAAACTTTTATGTTCTGTAGTTTTTTTTTCTTGTTGCTGTTGTTGAACATTAAAAGATTGAAAGATCAATGCTCCTACAATAGTGAATACCAGTAAGAGATTCATTTTTTTTCTGTGTTGTAATATCATATTATTTTCTTTTTTTTTCAATATAATGAATTGCAATTGGTTAAGAATAAATACAATTCATTATTTCGGTGAATCAAGCTTTTTTATAGGCCTTCTTTTTTCTAAAGGCAATAATGGCGGAAAAGGATTATGTGGTTCGGTTTGATACCAATAAGCTACCGATGCAATATCGTCATCTAATAATTGGTATTTTCCTTTTTTATTCCATCCCTGACCTAAACTGTCTGCAGCCCTAGCAGATGCTGCTGGAAAGGGTTCTAGCGGATTGGGTATTGCCATTCCTCCTACACCTTTTTCGCCAGTCATATTTTCTGCAGAGATAGACCTAGTATTTGAATTGTCTAAAAATGGTAAACCGGCTAATCCATTTTGAGTGGGTAATTGGCTTCTATTACATCCTGTTAAAGTATAGCATAACAAAAGGATGATTAAGTATATATTTTTTATACGATAGTTTCTAAAAAGACCTTTATTCATATCATGGATTTAATTAATAGCCTATTAAGAGCAACAATTTAAGTTGTTTTTGCGGAATAGTTTACTATGCATTCTATTATTGAGCAGTCTAAAATTTTAGTTTATATTTTAGTTTAAACTACCCAAATTTTTAAGGCTTGATTTTTAATTGGAAGGCAAATTTTTTAGGTAGATTATTATTTGTTATAGAATAAATCAATAGTTTCGGAGTAGAAACAACTTTTTTAATTGGCTGATTGATATAGGAGTGGAGTTGTTTTAGAAGGGTCCTAATTGTTTTTTAAGATTAAAATCAACATATCATTTCCCACTATTTAATTTAAATTTTGCTTATGGCTTCTTATCAACTTAAAAACCTTTTGGCCACAAAACCAATTAGTTTTTTTCTTGCTTTAATTTGTTTTCAAACTATTTCAGCACAAACAAAAATAGATTTAACTAGTTTAAATGATTTTAAAAATGCGGGTGCAAACTGGCATATTGCTGGAGATGCATATGCAGATATTGCTAAAAATCATGTACTAAAATATACTCCTGGTGTTGGCGTTTTAGTAAACTTGCCCGACTCTACGGCACACAAAGATTTATTTACCAATTTCAAACACGGCGATGTTGATATTGAGCTAGACTGTATGATGGCAAAGGGTTCTAACTCTGGCATCTATTTACAAGGCAGGTATGAATTGCAATTATTAGATAGTTGGGGTGTGCTAAATCCAAGATCTGTTGATATGGGTGGCTTGTATGAAAGGAACGATAGTAAAAGGCCAGAAGGCTTACGCATATTTGATGGTAGAGCACCAAGACAAAATGTAAGTAAGGCACCTGGTTTATGGCAGCATTTTAAAATTTCTTTTCAAGCACCAAGATTTGTAAATGGCGTAAAAACTGAAAATGCCAAATTGGTGAAAGTAGAATTGAACGGAGTGTTAATACAAGAAAACATAGAACTCTCTGGCACTACTGCTGGTGCTATTTCTAAAATTGAAGTTCCTGAAGATGCTTTACGTATTCAAGGAGACCATGGTCAAGTTGCTTTTAGAAATATAGTGATTAGTCATTATAACAAGCCAGTTCCAACAATTACGGATATTAATATTACCGGATATATTGGGAAATTTGAAACTGAGCCAAATCTGTTAACACTTAAGCCTTTTCTACAAAAAACAAATCCTATTATAAGTGTTAGCCTCGAAGGACTTCCAAAAAACAGTTATCTACTTCAGTATAAAGGGATTTTAAATATTCAAGAAGAAGGCGAATATAATTTCAATCTTAATTTAAGAGGTGGGCCACTAAAAGTATTAATCAATCATTCCATATTGTATCCTTTTAGTAAAGATGGTGGTAAAGCAAAGATGCTATTACCAAAAGGTCCATTGCCAATTGAATTTATTTATTCTAAATATATGGCGTCTCAACAGCCTGTTTTAATTTTAAAAGTGAATGGCCCTGGATTTAGAGAGACCACTATTTCAGACCCTAGAACAAACCCTATTGTTTCAAAAGATCCTGTTTTGATGCTTGCAAAAGAAAACATGGTGTTAAGAAGTTTTATGGATGTATCTGCAACTAAAAGAATTGTTCATGCAGTGAATGTAGGGAGTCCTGAAAAAATAAATTACACCTATGATTTAGATAATGGTATGATTGCACAAGTATGGCGTGGAGACTTTTTAGATGCTTCTCCTATGTGGATTGATAGGGGAGATGGATCGTCTAAACCCCTTGGTGCCATTACGCTTCTGGGAAATCCTACTTTAGCAATTAATAAATTATCAAACACAAATTCAGCTTGGAATCCAGATACAACAAATACCAATTTTAAAACGAAAGGTTATGTTTTAGATGACCAAGATTTGCCTTCCTTTAAATATTCAATCTATGGTACTTCGGTAACCGATGTGTGTAGGTTATTAGAAAATAGACAAGGAATTCAACGCACTATCAGCCTAAAAAATACAACTGATAATTTATATATGCAATTGGCAGTAGCCGATAAAATTGAAGAAATTTCTACTGGATTATATTTAATTGGAGACCATGCTTATTATTTAAAAATTGATAATGCAGGTTCAGCAAAAGCAATTGTTCGAGAACAGAAAGGACAAAAAGAATTATTGATACCTATTCAAAACCAATTAATTTATTCTATCCTTTTTTAAGTATTTATTTTATGAAAACAACTATATATAATCGTTCAAATAATTTGTTTAAATATTTTCTAACTTGTTTCTATGCAGTTTTAGGCTTGCTAACAATTGCACAAGCACAAGAATCAGCCAAGGAAGAAGATTTTTTTAAGATCAATAAATTGCGTGCACCCGAAGGAACTTTATTAGAAGTAGGCGGGCTTTGTACGATGCCTGATGGAAGTTTGGCTATTACTACCCGAAGAGGGGATGTATATATTGTAGAGAATCCTACTAGTGCTAAACCTTTTTTTAGAAAATTTGCCAGTGGTTTACACGAAGCACTTGGGGTGGCTTATAAAAATGGTTCTTTGTATGTTGTACAACGTGGAGAACTTACCCGTTTGTACGATTCAAATATGGATGGCAAGGCAGATGTTTATGAAACGATTTATTCTTGGCCACTTTCGGGAAATTATCATGAGTATAGTTATGGTCCTAAAATAGCTGCTGATGGTTCGTTTTATGTAACACTCAATTTAGGCTTTGGTGATGTTTGGTGGTCGGGAACAAGTTTTGTTCCATGGAGAGGATGGGCGCTACATATTTTTGAAGATGGTAGAATGGAACCTTGGGCTGCTGGTATGCGTTCGCCTTGTGGAATAAGTATGATTGATGGCGAATTATTTTATACCGATAACCAAGGAGACTGGGTAGGTTCTGGTAGCATTATGCCTGTTAAGAAAGGTGCTTTTATGGGGCATCCAGGAAGTTTGCTTTGGACTAAATTACCAGGTTCTCCATTAAAGTTAACCCAGCAAGATATCTATAGTAAAATCAATCCGCGTTTTGATGTAGACGAAAAAGGTAATAGAACGAAACCGGAAAATATTGAGAACGAAAAGTTCAAAACACTTTTTGATATTAAAAAAGAAGTGCCAGAATTACAAATGCCTGCTGTTTGGTTGCCACATGGCATTCTAGGTGTTTCTAATTCAGAAATCGTAAAAATACCTACCGGTGTTTTTGGTCCTTTTGAACAACAATTATTAGTGGGTGATCAAGGACAAAGTAAAATTTCGCGTGTTTTTATGGAAACAGTTAAAGGCGAATTACAAGGATGTGCTTGGGATTTTAGAAGTGGATTTCAGTCTGGTGTTTTGCGTATGTCTTGGGCAACTGATGGATCTTTATTTGTAGGTGAAACCAATCGTGGATGGGGTTCTGCAGGGGATGCTAAAGATGGTTTACAACGTTTATCATGGAATGGTTTATTGCCTTTTGAAATGAAAACAGTAAAGGCAATGCCTGATGGTTTTGAAATAGAATTTACTAAACCTATTGACAAATTAAAAGCGTCTAATTTAGCTGCCTATGCAGTAGAAAGTTATATCTATAAATACCATGCGGTATATGGAAGTCCTACAGTTAATGTTCAAAACTGTCCTGTTAAAGGAGTACGTGTTTCTGAAGATGGAATGACAGTAAGAATAATTGTAGCAAACTTGCGTAAAAATTATATTCATAAAATTACCCTTGATGGTATTAGAGATCAAGAGAATTCGTATTCATTAATTCATAGTACAGGTTATTATACTTTAAATAATATTCCTGATGGGGCATCGCTATCTATGAAAGAAGTAAGTACAAAAAATACAGCCTTAGTTTCGCCGGTTAAAGCACCAGCTATTAAAGGCGTATATACTTATGAGCAGATTAAGCCATTACTTATAAAAAACACTTGTGTTGCTTGTCATAATCCCGAGAAAAAACAAATTGGGCCTGGTTTTATAGACGTTGCAAAAAGAAATTATTCAATTGAAAAAATATTGCAATTAATTAAAAATCCACAACCCAAAAACTGGCCTGATTACGCAACGCCTATGGCGCCAATGCCACAAGTTTCTGAATCGGACGCTAGAAAAATTGCCGCCTGGATTAACTCACTAAATAATAATAAATAGATGAAAGGATTCAACCTGTTTTTTTGTGGAACATTTATATTATTTGCTGCTTTGCAATACAACGATCCTGATCCATATTTTTGGGTACCTATTTATATATACGCTGCATTCATTTGTTGGAAAGCATCGAAAGAAATATTTTATCAAACTGCCACATTAATAGGCATAGGTGTTTATACTATATATGCTGTATATAAAGCTTTTGATGCAAATGGGTTAATTGATTGGGTTAAATTTCACCATGCAGAAAATTTAGCTGGAACAATGAAGGCAGAAACTCCTTGGGTAGAAGAAACCAGAGAGTTTTTTGGACTGATCATTTTAATAGCAGTATTAGCTATCAATTATTTTTACGCAAAGAAAAAAGCAAAAGCTACTAATTAGTTTCTTACAGCATTTATTACAGCTGGCCAATTAGGATAGGTAGATTTTGTATTTAATAGATCCTGAACATATTTTAAATAAGATTCAGAAAAATATGCGGCGGTTGAAATTACTTCAACTGCTGCTATTGGCTGAAAATTAGCACCAATAGTGAATCCTGGCTCTTTGTTGTCGGCTCTTTTTTTATCAAATGCAACAGTGCTATTTACATATTCTGGGTGCGTTTTTTGGCCTGTTACAAAAGGGATTAAGAAGTCAACTGAATTTTTAATTGATGAACCTGATACTGAACGGTAGTTGAAATAATCTACATTAGTAGCACGCTTTATAATAGTAGCAATTGCAATTAAAGGTTCTAGTGTATAAACATGATAATGTAATGCGTCTCGCTCTTCTAAATCCATTCCAGATCCATCTGCATTTAAGTTTTTAAGTATCTGTTTTTTAAGGGAGCTGTCGGTAAATGTTTTGTATGCTTTATTGTTTAATAGGTATGCAATGCTGCCAACTACTTTTATTCGGTGGGAGTTCCAATTATTAAACAAGGTTTTGCTGTTGGCCGATTTATAACGCGGACTAGCAATCTCGGCATCTGCTACTTGTTGCATCCATGTTTCGATGGTTGCTTTGGAGGATGGCTCAATTTGGTCTTTTAATAGGTCGTAAGCTTCAAATATAGGATCGAGCTTGGTATCGTTGATGGGATTGCCAGTTCCCTTGTTAATGGTAGCCCAAGCCAATAAATATTCAATGCATTTAATTTTATACGCTTCCTTGTTTGTAATAGAATAACTAATGGCAAGGTTATATATTTTGTGTAAATCAGCCAATGATTTTACGGTTCTTATTTTTTTAGGATCTGATGCCAAATGACCTTCTGAAACGATTGTATCTATTGGGTTTGGCGCTTCTGTTAGTGCCGTATTGGCAAGGTGCTCCATTTTTATATACAATTGTTTTACGTCTTTGTTGGTATTTACAAGGGCTATTAATTTTTTGGTTTCTATTTTATTTAAACTCAGGTATTGTGCATTGGCATTCATTAAAAAGATAACTAAGCAAATACAACAAATGATTTTCTTTTTCATATAATTTTTAAAAATAGCTATTCGATATTAGGGGTATAAGAAACTTCAGTTTTATTGAAGCAACTGAATTGTTTATTGGTATCTTATGCCTTCATTAAATTTAAACAATCCATAATTTGATCCCTTTAAAAATCCTGGCACATCCGATAATTGTTTTTCAACAACCGCTTCTGAAATAGGCGTAGTAAAAGGCATTTTACCCGATGGGTTAAATTTACCTGTTAACACATCAACCAAAGCATCTAAGGTTGTGCCAAATGTTGCAATTACGCCCTTTATATTTTTTTTATCTGCGTCATTATAAATTTCATCAATCACCCAAGGATTAGTGTAATTAATTGCAAGTACAGTTGTTTTTTTTGCAGATAATTGATTGATGTAATTTATGTCAACTGCATTTTTAGACAAGGAAAGTAATAATGGCGATCCATCGGATTGAAACAATGATTTCGCCCCAGGATTTATCCATACTACAATTAGCTCGGCTTCTTCTGGTGTTTTTACAAATTCAACATTACTTGTATTTTTTTCATTTGAGTAAATATTGCTTGCTTTCCCGCCAGTTTTTTGAAAATACGATTCTAAATAAACTTTGGTTCTTGGTTTTATTGGAAGTGTTTTTGATTCATTGCGTAATAACACAATTGACTTACGCATTGCCAAATCTGCTTTCGCTTGAAAATTGGCATTACCTACAATTTTTTCTGCAGCAGCTTCGTCTACATAAGGGTTTTCAAAAAGTCCTAATTGAAATTTTTCCATCAACAATCTGTAAACAGAATTATCTACTAGTTTAATATCAACTTTTCCGGATTGCACTGTTTCTAATAGTTTGGTAGGGTCTGCTGTACCTGAATATAAATTCACGCCAGCTTCTAGTGTTTTTTGATAGCGTTCAACTATCGTTAAATTTTCAGCACCCCAAGGCATCATTTCTATTGGGCCTGTATCTGAATTAATAATGCCAGTAAATTTTAAACTATCTCTTAATAAATCTTTAATTACAGCTTTGTTATAAGCATAAGCAATTTGCTCATATTTTGTTTCTTGAGGAATAGAGTAATAAGGCATAATAGCTGATGTGCCAGCCTTAATTGCTGCTTTAAATGGAATCAAATTATTTTGAAACATTTTTCCTGGAAAGTGTTCAAATTTTCCCCAAGAAAAATGTGGATCTTGTCCACCAACACCAGCGCCACCACCAGGGAAATGTTTGGTAGTCATTGCTATTGATTGATTAGAAAGTTTGGTTCCTTGAAATCCTAAAACAATTTCTGTAATCATTTTAGCGGTCCAATTAGCGTCTTCTCCAAAAGTTCCTTCTATTCTTTGCCAGCGTGGTTCTGTACTTAAATCGGCCATATACATATAGCCTTTTCTTAAACCAACAGCCTGCCATTCTTGACGTGCAATATCGGCAAATTCACGAACCAATTTTAAATCCCTCATGGCCGACAATCCTAATTCGCCTGGCCAAGTTGAAAAAACTGTTTTGCCTACACTTAAACCTATTGATGCGTCTTTGGTAATATGATTTCTAGGGTTCGATGCAATGATTGCGGGAATGCCTAGTCCATCAGACTCACAAAGCGCTTGCAATTTATTAGACCATTCTGCTGTTAATTTAGCACTAACATTTGCACGAAAAATAAAATGCCTTAAATGAAATTTTGTAACACCTTTAGTTGTTCCAGCCGACATCATCATAGCTACTGGTAAAGGCTGTCTTGTAAACATATTGAATTTTTGTACCTGATCTTCTTCATTAAAATCACTTGAAACAGTTGCATTATTAATCATTGCCGAAGTTGGATTGTTCGATTGGTCTGACTTTAATCGAGCCGTGCTTATTAGCATGAATCCTACTTTGTCTTCCATGCTCATTTTAGATAATAAATCCAAAGCCCTTTCATTATTTGATAAACGCCAATCTTCGTATTTATCTAGTATTCCATTTCTATTTAGGTCTTTAAATTGAAGGCCTTTCTCTTCTAAAATTTTTGTGGAACGATATCCTAAAACGGGTTGTTTGACTTGTGTTTTTTTCGGTTGTGCAAATGTGCTTATAAGCACCACAATTGTTACTGTAAACAGTAGAAAGGTTTTCTTATACATGAATCGTTTTTTTAATAATTGGCAACACCAATTTACACTTAATCTTCACTTAGCGTTTAACTTTTAATTTAAGGTTCTAAAACAGGATTAATTTATCTTATATTTCTTTAAAATAATTTTAGTCTAAACTTGTATAAATCGATGATAATTAATAACTTCCACGATAGTAAAATTTTCTAGCTTAATATATTAGCAATAAAAATAATTTGATAAACGTGAAATGGATTAATAAAATAGTTTTAGCTACATGCTTTATTTTGGTGTGTGTGTGTTATAGTTCAAGTTCAAATGCTCAAACATTAGTTTCATACCCCAATTTTTGTAGTGAATCTACAATTGACTTGTCATCTGTACTAGGTACAGCAGGAACACTTCGTACTTTTAGATGGACTACTTCTGCTGTTGCTACTACCATATCTGGTTCTACAGTTAATACAGGAACAAGTCCTTTTTTACCTACTATTACGCAAAAACTTATATTAAATGGTAATACAAGCGGTAACATAACCTATAATATTGTTGCTGATGATAATTCGAAGTTTACCTTAACAGTTACAGTACTTCCTTTACCAAGCATTAGTAATTTAAGTGCATGGAATCTTGTATCTGTAGGCTGTGGAAATAATATCAATTTTACGCCAACTTCAAATATTCTCCTCAAATCCGATGGTTGGTCTTGGAGTAGAGCTGCAACCCTTGGTACAGCTGCCATTTCAGGTACTTCTAGTTTAATCAATGACAATTTAATTAATACTACATCATCAAATGTTACTGTGCCTTATGTAGTTA
>CAIKZP010000089.1 GCA_903831935.1 uncultured Bacteroidota bacterium
GTTCAAGACAGTAATACCGATGATTTGATTTTTAATATCCCACAATTGATTTCGTATATCAGTTGTTTTATGACCTTATTACCTGGTGATATTATATCTACTGGAACACCAGCAGGAGTAGGTCTTGGAATGAATCCACCGGTATATTTAAAACCGGGTGATGTAATTGAATTGGGAATTGATGGATTGGGTGTTTCTCAACAAAATATTATTGCTTACCAACCAGAAGCATAAAAATGAAAATAGATGCACACCAACATTTCTGGCAATACAATGCAGTCAAGCATGCTTGGATTGATGATTCCATGCGCGTTATTAGAAATGATTTTTTTCCAGAACAATTAGCGCCCATTTTAATAGCCAATCAAATTGATGGATGCGTAGCAGTTCAAGCCGACCAAACAGAACAGGAAACTGATTTTTTAATAGAACAAGCAAACAAAAATCCATTTATAAAAGCTGTGGTAGGTTGGGTTGATTTAAAAGCACCCAATTTGGTTGAAAGACTAGCGTATTACCAACAATATCCAATTGTAAAAGGCTTTAGACATATATTACAAGGAGAAGATCCAAGTTTTATGTTAAGCCCTGAATTTATTAGCGGCATTAGCCAATTAGCCAATTTTGGATATACCTATGATATTTTAATTTATCCCAAACATTTGTCTGCTGCATTGGAACTGGTAAAACAATTTCCCAACCAGCCTTTTGTAATTGATCATTTGGCCAAACCATTTATTAAAGATGGTAATATAGCAGATTGGAAAATAGGAATGCATGCATTGGCGCAATATTCAAATGTGTTTTGTAAAATAAGCGGCATGGTTACTGAAGCAGATTGGTTGCATTGGAAGGAAGCAGATTTTACACCTTATTTAGATGCAGTTGTAGCCTCATTTGGGTTAGAACGTATCATGTTTGGGTCTGATTGGCCAGTATGTTTGGTTGCTGCTTCATATGAAAAAATGGCTGCGATTGTTACCAATTATTTCAGTCAATTTTCAGCAGCAGAACAAGAATTGGTTTTTGGAAAAAATGCAATAAAATTTTATCATTTATAAATTTTTAAAAAAATGGATTTACATCTTAGCAATAAAGTAATTATAGTAACTGGTGGCGCAAAAGGAATTGGAAAAGGCATTGCACAAGTATTAGCAAAAGAAGGTGCTATCCCTGTAATTGTTGGCCATAGTGAAGCAGATAATTTAATAACAGTGAATGAAATTGTAGCAGCAGGCGGCCAAGCATGGCAGGTGCTTGCGGAATTGTCTGATCCTATTGCTGCAGGTAATGCAGTGGCTGCAATTGTAGCAAAATACCAAAGAATAGATGGTTTGGTAAACAATGCAGGATACAATGATGGTGTGGGTTTAGAAACCGGAGATTACGAACGCTTCATGAAAAGCTTACACAATAATTTAGTGCATTATTATATGATGGCACACCATGCTTTACCCGCTTTGAAAGCAAGTAAAGGTGCAATTTTAAATATCACTTCTAAAACCGCAGAAACCGGACAGGGCAACACTTCTGCCTATGCTGCAGCTAATGGCGGTAGAAATGCTTTAACACGCGAATGGGCGGTAGAATTATTGAAATATGGGATTCGTGTAAATGCAATTGTAGTAGCAGAATGTTGGACACCTGCATACGAAAGATGGATTAAAACATTGGCCGAGCCAGAAGCGAAACTATCTGAAATATGCAGTAAAATTCCATTAGAAAACAGAATGACTACTGCCGAAGAAATTGCTAATGCAGTTGCTTTTTTATTATCGGATGCGTCTAGTCATACCACTGGGCAAATTATTCATGTAGACGGAGGATATGTTCACCTAGATAGGGCTTTGGCTAACGCATAAATTAAAAGTATGAACGCACTCGTATGCATAGAGCCTGGACAATTTGAATACAAAGATATTGACACACCTATAGCGCAACCTGGGCAAACATTATTGCGCATTAAAAGGATAGGTATTTGTGGAACAGACTTACATGCATTTGAAGGAACGCAACCTTTTTTTAGTTACCCAAGAATATTGGGTCATGAATTGGCTGCTGAAATTATTCAAACAGATGCCGAAGGTTTTTTGGCTGGAGAATTGGTAACCATTATTCCTTACTTTAATTGTGGTACTTGTATTGCTTGTAGAAATAACAAACCAAATTGCTGTACACATATTCAAGTTTTTGGTGTTCATATAAATGGAGCCATGCAAGAAATTGTTTCGGTTCCTTCTTATTCATTAGTGCATACAAATGGTTTGTCATTAGACGCAATGGCTTTAGTAGAACCACTAGCAATTGGCGCGCATGGTGTGAATCGGGCAGGGGTAAAAGCTGGCGAATTTGTGTTAGTAGTTGGTGCAGGTCCTATAGGATTGGGAACAATGGAGATGGCCAGAATGGCTGGTGCAAAAGTTATTGCTATGGACATTAATTCAGAACGATTGAATTTTTGTAAAAATACTTTACAGGTTCCTTATGCTATAAATCCAAGAACAGAAAATGCACTTGAACAATTACAAATAATTACCAATGGAGATATGCCAACAGTGGTGATTGATGCAACTGGTTATTTGGCTGCTATCAATCAGTCGTTTCAATACTTGGCTCATGGTGGAAGGTATGTGTTGGTTGGTTTACAGAAAGCAGACATTAGTTTTAGTCATCCAGAATTTCACAAACGTGAAGCCAGTTTAATGAGTAGTAGAAATGCTAATAGGCAAGATTTTGAAACGGTAATTCAACATTTTTTATCTGGAGAAATTGACGCATCTAAATACATTACGCATAGGGTTGCGTTTAATGAAGTGAAAGCAAATTTTGCAAGTTGGATATTGCCAGAAACGGGCGTTATTAAAGCAATGGTAGCAATGTAGTTTTTGTATATACTACTTAATTATAAGATTCTTGCAAAGAGTGGTATTTCTGTTCAATTGATTCTAATAATTCAGTGCTAAGAGGTGTAGATATGTATTCTATAACTATTGGATATTTTACCAACATTAACATATCTTTCATATCAACTGAGGCAGATAAAATAGCCACTTTTATATTAGGAAAAATTTTGGTATAATTAGTTGAAAAAACCTCTAAAAATTCCCAACCATTCATGCCTGGCATATTTAAGTCAAGAAAAATAAATGCTGGTGCAGCGGCTGTATTGTTATTGTCTATTAATTGATCAAATATTTCTAAAGCAGTTTCTCCATCAGTTGCAGTAATTGTTTCATTTGCAAATTTTGCTAAACTGATAACTTTTGTTGCAATCATTAACAATAATTCATTGTCATTTACTACTAATACTTTTTGTAACATAGTTTCAATTTGTTGTTAATTCAACGGGTATTCAATTTTAGAATATCTGCTTTTGTAAAACTCTTATATACTTTAAGATTTGTATGTAGTAATCACTTGAGAAATATTGTAGTACAATATTGACAAATGGCATAGGGCATATCAATTTTTAGTCATTGTTGTGTTTTTTATGCTTAAATAATTTTATACTAAATTTTTTTTAGTATGTTGCTATTCAATTAAATACCAATAAATACCCCCTTGTTATGGACAGACGTTCTTTTATATCAAAAGCCACTGGCACAAAGCATATAGCAATAGAAGAGCCGCCGTTACCAGCTGGGGGTTTAACGCCATATACAGGTCCTTGGACTGACAATGAAGTTACCCACCTACTTAAACGAACCATGTTTGGTGCACGTAAAGTAGATATCGATTATTTTAAAACAAAGACCATAACGCAGGCGGTTAATGAGTTGCTAAATCCAACGGCAGCAATGCCAGCTCCACCCTTAAAAGAATATACACCTGCAACTACTGTCGTTACCCCAGATACCAATATTGCATTGGGAACTACTTGGGTATTAGATTCAAATAACGATGGTTCTATTTATAGTTATAGAAGAGCCTCTTTTAAAAAATGGTGGATGGGTGTAATGATTAATCAAGACAGAAGCATTCGTGAAAAAATGACACTGTTTTGGCACAACCATTTTGCAACAGAAACGGCTGATATTAATAATTCGCAATACGTATATAATCACCACAATTTATTGCGAAGTAGTGCTTTGGGTAATTTTAAAATACTCACTAAAGCAATCACTACAGATCCTGGTATGTTGGTGTATTTAAATGGTGCAAGTAACACTGCAACAGCACCAGACGAAAATTATGGCAGAGAATTGCAAGAATTGTTTTGCTGTGGAAAAGGGAAAGACTCATTGTATACCGAAGCAGATGTAAAAGCAGCAGCACAGGTATTAACTGGTTGGAAGAATAGCAATATAACAAACACTTCTTCATTCGATATTACGCGTCATAATAAAATAAACAAACAATTTTCTGCTTTTTATAATAACACAATTATCACAGGTCAAACTACCGCTACAGCAGGCGATATAGAAATTGACGCTATGCTAAATATGATTTTTGCAACTCAAGAAGTTGCAAAATATATTTGCAGAAGAATCTATCGTTGGTTTGTGTATTACGATATTGACGATACCATTGAAGCTAATATTATCAAGCCTTTAGCAGATATTTTTCGCTTAAATAATTACGAAATTAAACCAGTGTTAAGTGCACTGCTAAAAAGCGAACATTTTTATGATTCCTTAATTAAAGGTGCACAAATAAAAAGTCCTGTTGATTTAGTAGTTGGCTTATGCCGAGAATTTGAAATTGCTTTTCAACCAGCATCAGATTATGCAACCAATTATGGTATGTATAATTATTTAGTAAGTTGGGTATCTAATATGCAACAAAATATGGGCGATCCGCCAGATGTTAGTGGATGGAAAGCCTATTACCAAGCACCACAATTTTATGAAATCTGGATTAATAGCGACACACTTCCAAAGCGTAATCAATTTACAGATACCATGATTGTTAGTGGTTATACTTTAAGTGCAAAAAAAATACAAATTGATGGTGTAGCATTTGCACAATCTTTTGCAAGTCCTGGAGATCCCAATAAATTAATTGACGATGTGGTGAAATTTTTATTGCGCGTTGATATTTCTGCTGCGTCGAAGAAGCAAATTAAAACAGATATTTTATTAGGAGGTCAAAGTACAGATTCGTATTGGACAGATGCTTGGAATCTATTTATTACAACGCCTACTAATACCTCTAATGCAACAATTGTAAAAAATAGACTGCGTGATTTAATAAAATATTTCATGGATTTGTCTGAGTATCAATTAGCTTAAATACCCCCTAATGAAAAGAAGAACTTTTTTACGTAATGCAATGCCAGCGGGCGTTTTACTGCCTTCCTTAGTTGGTGGGTTTTCTTTTAAAGCATTTAGTGCAGATTCTCCAATCATGCAATCATTGAATTTGCCTGTTACAGAAACAGACCATGTTTTTGTAATCATACAACTTAGTGGTGGTAACGATGGATTAAACATGGTAATACCTATTGAAAATTTTAGTAGTTATGTTAATGCGCGTTCTAATATTTATATACCAGAAGCAAAAACCTTAGCATTGAATGGTAAAGTTGGTTTGCATCCTGCAATGACTGGCTTACATGATATGTACGATAATGGAAATTTAAAAGTGGTAAATTCTGTAGGCTATCCACAACCAAGTTATTCTCATTTTAGAGCAACTGATATTTGGATGAGTGCCAGTGATAGTGCCGCTGTAGTGAATAGTGGTTGGGCAGGAAGGTATTTAAATTATGAGTATCCCAATTATCCCAATGGATATCCTAATTCAACAAAAAAAGATCCGTTAGCCATTCAAATAGGTTCAGTTACTTCGCTTACTTTACAAGGCCCTGCAGTAAGTATGGGAATGAGTATTAGTAATACAAGTAATTTCTATAATTTAATTAATGGGGTACAAGATGCTGCACCTGATACACCTGCAGGTAAGGAGTTGTCTTTTATTAGAACCATTTCGCAACAAACACAACAGTATGCTGCTATTATAAAAGATGCCGCAACAAAAGTTACTACACAAGTAACCTATCCTACCAATAATTCATTGGCAGATCAATTAAAGATTGTGTCAAGACTAATTAGTGGAGGATTACAAACAAGGGTTTATATGGTTAATTATGGTGGATTTGATACACATTCTAACCAAGTAAATAGTACAGATACTACCACAGGAGGACATGCAAATTTGTTGAAAAATGTAAGTGATGCAATTAAAGCATTTCAAGATGATTTGAATTTTCAGGGAGCAGCAGATAGGGTAGTAGGTATGACATTCTCTGAATTTGGAAGACGTATAAAAAGTAATGGCAGTGGTGGTACCGATCATGGATCAGCTGCACCATTATTTGTTTTTGGAAAAAATGTTGTAGGAGGTGTGTTGGGTGATACGCCTATCATTCCTGCTAATGCAACTGTAAATGATAACCTTCCTTTTCAATACGATTTTAGAAGTATTTATGCAACAATTATGTCAAATTGGTTGTGTGTAAACGAACTCGATTTGCAACAAATCATGCTTAAGAATTTTCAAATGTTGCCATTAGTGAATTCTGTGGGATGTAAAAAAGCAGTGAATTTGTCGGGCGACCAATTAATTAGTAATTATCCCAATCCTTTTACCTCTAATACCGTTATTACATTTAAAACAAATGGAGGTCATACCCTAGTTCAAATTATTGATACCATGGGAAGGGTGATTTCTAATTTAACCGACAAAGTGTATGCCGCAGGATCCTTTACGGTAGTTTTTGATAGTGGATCATTACCCACTGGTGTATATTATGCTCGCTTACAAAATATGGCAACGCAGCAGGTTCGTGCTATGATAAAAGTTAGATAAGTGGCTTTTCTATATTTATATTTTATATATGAATGGAAAGCAAGCAATTTATTAGCGAATTTTTACACACAATCAACTGAATAACTAATTGGGTAAAAGCATTTAGTTCTTAAATAAATGTAATATCTTAGGTTTCTTGTTTGCCCAAGAAGCGCAATGATTTGCTTATTTTATCATTTATTTATAAATACAGTTGATGAAAAGTCCCACACGATTGCATTTGATGGCGCAGCTATGCCTTTCAATCTTGCTAATATTTCTCGTGTCTTGTAGTCATAAATCAAGCATAAACGAAGCCATTCCTGAAATAATTAGTTACAATTATGATGTTCGACCTATTTTATCGGATAGGTGTTTTAATTGTCATGGTCCGGATGCTAGAAAAAGAGAAGCTGGTTTGCGTTTAGATATTGCTGCCGAAGCATATAAAGCATTGCAAGAACATCCTACAAAACATGCATTAGTTCCTGGTAAACCAGAGCAGTCTGAATTGTTTCAACGAATCACTACCAAGGATACTAGTTTGCAGATGCCATTAGCCTCTAAAAATTTGCCTAGGTTAAATGAAAGAGAAGTTGCTATTATAAAAAAATGGATTGACCAAGGTGCTGTGTATGAACCGCACTGGGCTTTTGTTGTACCTAAAAAACAAGCAATACCTGAAGTAAAAAATAAGCAATGGCCTATTAATGAAATTGATTTTTTCATTTTGAAAAAAATGGAAGAAAAAGGTTTAGAGCCTAATGAACAAGCTAGTAAAGAAAGACTAGCAAAGCGTGTATACATGGACCTTGTAGGAATTTTACCTACACCACAAGAAATGCAATTGTTTGTAAATGATACAGACCCTAAAGCATACGAAAAATTAGTAGATCGATTAATGGCTCAGCCACAATACGGCGAGCGTATGGCTATTAGTTGGATGGATATTGCGCGTTTTTCAGATTCACACGGATTTCAAGATGATAGTTATCGTTCTCAATGGCCTTGGCGTGATTGGGTTATTTATGCCTTGAATAAAAATATGCGTTATGACACGTTTATTACTTGGCAATTGGCTGGAGATTTATTACCCAATCCAACTAAAGAACAATTGTTGGCAACAGGGTTTAATCGGAACCATAAAATCACAGAAGAAGGTGGCGTAATTGACGAAGAATATCGTGTGCAATATGTTGCAGATAGAACCAATACATTTAGTAGGTCTATTTTAGCAATGACAATGGAATGCGCCAAATGTCACGACCATAAATACGATCCTATTTTACAAAAAGACTATTACCAATTGTATGCATACTTTAATAATGTAAAAGAAGTAGGATTAGAATCAACCGTTGGTGGCCCTGAAACATATGCAAAGAATCCGCGTATGCAAATTACCAATGAAGATGTGCAAACAACTTTAAAATTCATTAATAGATTAGACACGAATAAATTAGAAGTGTCTATTATGGGAGACCGAGATACAGCACGTAAAACATATATTTTAAATCGTGGTAATTATGATATGCCAACAACTGAAGTGGAACCATCTACTCCTGCGGCTATTTTGCCAATAGACAATTCATTGCCAAAAAATAGATTAGGACTGGCGCAATGGAGTTTCGATAAAAAAAATCCACTAACTGCTAGGGTATTTGTGAACAGAATTTGGCAAGAATTTTTTGGTAGAGGATTTGTAAAAACTGCAGCAGATTTTGGTATGCAAGGAGATTTGCCAACCCATCCTGTCTTACTAGATTGGCTAGCTGTTGATTTTAGAGATAATGGATGGGATATTAAAAGATTAGTTAGGCAATTGGTATTGTCGGCAACTTATAGACAGTCGAGTGTAATTAGTAAAGACAAATTAAATGCAGATCCATTAAATATCTATTGGTCGTATGCACCACGTGTTCGTTACTCTGCAGAAATTGTAAGAGATATGTTGTTGTCTAGTAGTGGCTTATTAAATAAAAGTATTGGTGGCCCAAGTGTAAAGCCCTACCAGCCATCAGGCTTATGGGAAATGGCTACTTCAGGTAGAGGAATTTTAAAAAACTATATCCAAGATACAGGTCAGTTATTGTATCGTCGTGGCATTTATACTTTTATTAAAAGAACAGTTCCACCACCATCAATGATGCTATTTGATGGAAGTAATAGAGATGAATGTCAAGTAAGCAGGTATCGAACAAATACGCCCTTGCAGGCTTTGATAATGCTCAATGATCCTACCGTGTTAGAAGCATCAAAAGCTTTAGCAGACAAATTGCTTCAACAAGACGAAGAACCAAAAAAACTAGTTGAAAAAGCGTTTACAATTATTTTATGTAGAAAGCCTTCTGAAAAAGAATTGGAACAATTGGTTGGTTATTGGAATGATACACAAAAATCAATTAAGTCAGATAATAAGAAAGTTGAAAAAATAATTTCGGTAGGTGCCTACAAACAAAAAACACATAATCTAGTAAACCTTGTTGCAACAATGGAAACAATACAAGTTATTTATAACATGCAAGAAGCAATTACAAAAACATAATCATGGAAAAAGAATTACTCGAACACGGATTAAATATGAACCGCCGAAAATTCATGTCTCGCATGAGTATTGGATTGGGTAGTGCTGCTTTAGGTTCCTTATTAATTCCTGATTTGTTTGGCGGATCTGCTAGCCCAGAAGAAGCCATTATGCGTGGCTTACCTCATTTTGCACCTAAGGCAAAAAGGGTGATTTATTTATTTCAAAATGGTGCGCCATCGCAACTAGAAACTTTCGATTACAAGCCCTTGCTCTGTAAGATGATGGGAGAGAATTTACCTGAATCCATTCATGGTACCCAGCGTTTAACTGGTATGAGTGCTTTTCAAAAATCATTCCCATTAATGGGTTCTTATTATAATTTCAACCAACATGGAAAATCAGGTGCATGGGTAAGTGATTTGTTTCCACACATGTCTAAAATTGTTGACGATATCTGTATTATTAAAACAATGAATACAGAAGCCATCAACCACGATCCTGCACTAACATTTTTTCAATCAGGTGCACAACAAGGAAACAGGCCTAGTATGGGTTCTTGGGTGAGTTACGGCCTTGGTACAGAGAATAATAATTTACCTGCTTTTACCGTACTATTATCGCGCGGAAAAGGCAATGGACAAGGAGTGTATTCAAAATTATGGACCAATGGATTTTTAGATTCTGTTCACCAAGGGGTACAATTTAGTAGTGGTGAAAATCCTATTTTATATTTACAAGATCCAGATGGAATTGATAGAGGTACCAGAAGAAAAATGTTAGACCAAATTGCTTCTTTAAACCAGCTTGAATTAGAAAGTTATGGAGATCCTGAAATAGCGTCTAAAATTCAGCAATACGAAATGGCTTATAGAATGCAAACAGCTGTTCCAGAAATTATGGATACATCTAAAGAATCTGAAAGTATTATAAAACTATATGGTGCAGATTGTTTGGTGCCAGGAACTTATGCTGCGAATTGTTTGCTTGCTAGAAAACTATCCGAAAATGGTGTACGATTTGTGCAGCTTTACCACCAAGGATGGGATCAACACGGTAATTTGCCAACAGAAATGAAAGGGCAAGCAATGGATGTAGACCAGCCTTCTGCTGCATTGATTACAGATTTAAAACAAAGAGGATTGCTAGACGAAACGCTAGTTATTTGGGGTGGAGAATTTGGAAGAAGCAACTATTGTCAGGGTAAATTTTCAATTGATAAATATGGTCGTGACCACCATCCGCGTTGTTTTTCAATTTGGATGGCTGGTGGTGGTGTTAAGCCTGGAATGGTGTATGGCGAAACAGATGATTTTGGATATAATGTTGTTAAAGATCCTGTGCACGTACACGATTTTCAAGCCACTGTTTTAAATTTAATGGGATTAGATCACGAAAAATTAGTCTATAAATTTCAAGGAAGAAGGTATCGACTAACAGATTTATATGGTAAGGTTGTAAATGGTATCATCGCTTAAAAAAATAAAAAAATGAATCGTAAAGAATTTGTAAAAAACTCAGTATTAGGAACAGCAGGTTTTTTTATTGCCAAAGATATGTTGGCCAAACCTAAAGGCGCAATTTATGGTCATAATGAAATGCGTTTTAGAATCAATACCCAATGGGGTAGTTTGAATCCAGAAAAAACACCAGTAAATGATTGTCATGAAATGGTGCAAGATAGTAAGGGTAGAATTTTACTACTTACTAATGAAACAAAAAACAATGTAATCGTCTACAATAAATCTGGTAGAATGATGAAAACCTGGGGAACAGAATTTCCAGGAGCACACGGTTTAACAATTCAAAAAAATGGTAAAGAAGATTTACTTTTTATTACCGACACTAAGTTGCACCAGGTATATAAAACTACTATCGACGGAAAAAACATTTTCACAATCGATCCGCCTCAAGAAGCAGGTATCTATCCAAAAAAAGAAAAATTCATTCCAACAGAAACAACTGTATTAGAGAATGGAGAATTTTATATTGCGGATGGATATGGCTCACAATATATTTTACACTACGATGCTAATGGAAAATTTTTAAATTATTTTGGAGGCAAAGGAGAAGGAGATGCACATTTAGATAATGCACATGGTATTACCGTAGATTATAGGAATGAAACACCTACTTTAATTGTAACAGATAGAAGTAGAAATGCATTTAAAAGATTTTCTTTAGATGGTAAATTATTAGAAGTTATTCATTTGCCAGGCGCTTGTGTTTGTAGACCAGTTATTAAAGGCGATTATTTATATGCCGCGGTATTAAGGTCTCCAACACTTAATGACGAGAAAACAGGGTTTGTAACTATTTTAAACAAAGAGAATAAAGTAGTTTCAAATTTAGGTGGTTCAGAACCCGTTTATGAAAATGGAAAATTGAAACAATTATCGCAAACTGATAAAATATTCATTCATCCACACGATGTATGCGTAGATGACGAAGGCAGTATTTATGTTGCGCAATGGGCTTCTGGAAAAGTTTATCCGTACAAATTCACGAAAGTATAAATGAAAAGCGTTTATAAAATTGGTAATACATTGGCTCTTGCAGGTCTTGTATTTTTATTATTCATCTTTTTATTTGATAATAAATTAGTAATACCTGCTTGGGTGCAAGTGTTTGGTAGAATGCATCCATTGGTTTTGCATTTTCCAATTGTATTGTTGCTATTGAGCATGGTTTGTTATTGGTTGCCTTTAGAGAGGTCTACAGCAATTGGTTGGCCATTCATTCGCTTAATTGCTGCACTTACTGCATTAATTACTGCCATCATGGGAATGTTGCTAAGTATTGAGCAGGCAGATAAAGGCGATGTGTTAACCTGGCATAAATGGTCTGGAATTAGTATGGCTATAATTGCTTGGGCAATGTATCAATTTCATGATTTACTTAATAAAGATTTTCGTTACGGTAAAATTGCTGCAGGTTTTGGCTGTATTATTTTGGTATTAACAGGACATTGGGGTGCCGATCTAACACACGGAGATAATTATTTGTTTGCACCAATTACGCATACGCCAGCAAAAACAATTGATATTAATAAAGCGGAATTATATGCCGATATTATCCAACCAATTTTTACAGAAAAATGCGCTAACTGTCATTTAAACCACAATCAAAAAGGTGGGCTTTCATTAAACGATAGCTTATCAATTTTTAAAGGTGGAAAAAATGGAAAAGCATTGGTTCCTGGCGATGTATTAAAGAGTTTGGTTATAGAAAGGATCCATCTGCCATTATCCGATAAAAAGCATATGCCGCTATCGGATAAACCACAATTAACCAATGAAGAAATTCAGTTATTAGAACTATGGATTAAATCAGGGGCTGCATTCAATAAAAAATTATTGAGTTTGCCAGAAAAAGATAGTCTACGCATATTGGCTATTAATTATATTCAGCCACTAATAAATAAACAAACAAATGAAGTGTATGATTTTAGTGCTGCCAGTAGTTCGAAAATTAAAGATTTAAACAATAATTATAGAATTGTAAAACCTTTGGGAGCGAACTCTCCAGCACTAAGCGTTTCTTTTTTTGGTAAGTTGATTTATTCAACTGAAACATTAAAAGAATTAAATAGTGTGAAGGAACAAATACTGCATTTGAATTTATCGAAAATGCCAGTAACTGATGAGCAAGTTAATTGGATAGCAGGGTTGCCTAATTTGCGTAAGTTGAATTTAAATTATTCAGACATTACCGATAAAAGTATGGCCCAAATTTCGGGCATGAAAAATTTAGAAACATTATCACTTGCAGGTACCAAAATTACCAAGCAAGGAATCGAAACAGTTTTATTAAACAAGCACTTAAAAGAAGTATTTGTTTGGGACAGTAAAATGAGTGCTACAGAAATGGCGTTACTGCAACAAAAAAATCCACAGTTAATTATTGAACAAGGCTTTCAAGGCGCAGACACAACTGTAGTTGCGTTAAATGCACCAATCATTAAAACGCCCTCTGCATTTTTTACTGGTTCTAAACAAATTATTCTTACGCATGTGATTAAAGGCGTTGAAATACGTTATACCATTAATGGAAAAACAGCAGATAGTAATAGTGTCGTTTATACTGGTCCTTTTACTATTTCAAATACTTGTTCTATAAAAGTCAGAGCAAATAAAAAAGGATGGGATTCAAGTAGTACTGTTAGTGCTGTTTATACAAAAGCGGGTTTTCCAATTGTTAACGTAGAATACCTTACACCACCTGATAGCAAATATGCTGCAGGTGCTTCTAAACTATTAAATGATTTAGATTTAGCAGATCCTCGAGATTTTAGTACTAATTGGGTTGGCTTTCAAAAGAATGATGCCATTATTGTTTTTGATTTAGGAGAAACTAAACCCGTTTCGGAAGTGAAAGTAAATTCATTATATTTTTTACGATCATTTGTATTTCCACCAGTTTTTTTAACTGTTTGGGGTAGTAACGATAATAAAAATTGGAAAGAATTAAAAACCATTGTACCCGAACAACCACAAAAATTAATATTAAGAAGAGAAGGCGATTTATTGTCTTTAAAATTCAATACAACGCAAGTAAGGTATTTGAAATTACAAGGGAAACCTGTTAAAAAAATACCTTCATGGCATCCCGGAAAAGGCCAGCCTGGTTGGTTCTTCTTAAATGAAGTAATTGTATATTAATACTATGATTAATAAAATAAGTATTGTTTTTGTTTTTTTATTAAGCGGTTTATCAGTTAATGCACAAACCAATAATTTACCTCTTTGGGAATCTAGTAAAGAGAAATTACCAAGTACAGATTGGATTTTAAATGCAACTAATTATACTGCACAAGTGTATGAAACTGCTAATAAAAAAGAATTAGTTCTGTCAAACGGATTATTAAAAAGGGTATTTAGAATTGCGCCAACTATTGCTTGTGTTGATTATAAAAATTTAGTGAATGGCCAGCAATTATTGCGTGCTATTACGCCCGAAGCGCGTGTAAATATTAATGGCGTTTCTTATGATATTGGTGGATTAGTAGGACAAAAAGAAAAAGCGTATTTATTAGCAGATTGGATCAATAAATTTCAATCTGCCTTATCAGCATTTGCATTTTCTTCATACAAAGTTCAAGCACTTAGCCCTTATTTAAAATGGCAACCAAAAACATGGGCTAGCAATACCAAACAGCCTAACGGGAAATTAATTTCATTTATTTATACAGGCACTTCAATTGCATTAAAAGGAATTACCGTTACGGTTAATTATGAATTATATGATGGCATACCCTTAATTGTAAAATGGGTTTCTATTAACAATGCATCTACTAAGTCTGTAAAAATTAATCGTGTAACAAGTGAAATTCTAGCTGCAGTAGAAGAAGAAAGTGCCGTAGTTGGTGCTTCAGATAAAGTTCCATTAACGAATGGTATTTATGAGTCTAATCAAGTATTGGAACCTGCATCTGGCATGAAAGTGCCGGAAGGTATTTATATTGAAACGAATTATGCATTCAATAATGCCATGCGTTATCCATTGAGTGATCAAACAACACATTGGTTGGTTGATACTACTTATACTTCTCAAGTAAATTATAATTTCAGAACACCTTGTTTGTTAGAAGTATTTCCAGAAAAAGCTTTAGGCATTGAATTGCCTGTTGGTCAAAAAATGAATTCTGTTCGCACACATGAATTGTTGATGGATAGTTACGATAGAGAACGTAGAGGATTAGCCATAAAAAAAATGTATCGTTGTATTGCTCCTTGGACAACTGCAAATCCAATATTCATGCACCTTGTAAGCCGAAACGACGAACAAGTGCGCACTGCAATTGACCAATGTGTAGCAACAGGATACGAAGCGTTGATTTTAAGTTTTGGAAGCCATATTGATATGGAAGATACAAGTGCTGTTAATATTGCTCGTTGGAAAAAGAACACTGCTTATGCGCATAGTAAAGGCATTGCAATTGGTGGTTATTCTTTGTTTAGTAGCAGACGTATTAGTGATGAAGACGATGTGGTTAGTGCAAAAACAGGAAAGCCAGGTGGTGCTTTTTTTGGAAACGCTCCATGCTTTGGTAGCAACTGGGGATTAAATTATCGCGATAAAATAAAATACTTTTTTGCCCAAACGGGTTTTGATATTTGGGAAAACGATGGACCTTTCCCTGGAGATGTTTGTGCGTCTAAAGTACATCCAGGCCATACAGGTTTAGACGATAGCCAGTGGAAACAAATGGAAATTCAAAAAGAATTATACCATTGGTTAAACGAACGTGGTGTTTATATTAATGCGCCCGATTGGTATTTCTTAGACGGGACTAATAAAATTGGAATTGGTTACAGAGAAGTAAATTTTTCATTGCCACGTGAAAATCAAATGATACTCAACCGTCAAAATATTTTTGATGGCACTTGGAATATGATACCCTCTATGGGTTGGGGATTCGTTCCATTAACAAAGTACCAGGGCGGTGGCAAAGAAGCTATTTTAGAGCCACTTAACGAGCACTTAAAAGACTATGAGCAGTTGATGATGCAATACTATGGATCAGGTGTGCAAGCCTGTTATAGAGGTCCAAGATTATACGATACAGAATCAACCAAACAAATGGTTACTAAAGTGATTAGTTGGTATAAACAATACCGATTTATTTTAAATAGTGATATTATTCATTTGCGGAGAGCAGATGGTAGAGACTATGATGGCATTTTGCATGTTAATCCCACTTTAAAAACAAAAGGGTTGGTGATGCTGTATAATCCATTAAAAGAATCAATCACGCGTAGCATTAAACTGCCACTGTATTATACAGGATTAACCAATAAGGTAACTATTGCAGAACGAGGACTTCATTCAGTTGTAAAATCACTAAATAGAAACTACGAGGTATTGCTAAATTTTACAATAGCACCTGAATCTTATACTTGGTTTACAATAGAATAAATTACAATCCGCCCTTGCCTCTGTAAAGCTTTATAGGCTTGTCGAGTGTTAGTTTTAATACAGTAATATATTTGTCTAATACAGTTGTTGGCACGTCAATATAAACAAGTCCTGGAACACTGCTCCAAGAAATTTTTCCAACAATTTTGTGCGATAGTTTTGTGTTATTTCCAAGCACTGTAACTTCCTTGATTTTTGTATCCAATCCTTTAATCATAACTGGTCCACTAGTTTTTCCTTGTAGAAAAAGATATAAAGTAGTGCTGTCTTTAGAAATGGTAGTAGGACCATAAAAATGTCCTTGCGGAATGCCGCCTAATTGATTAAAAATGGCTTCTCCGTTACGATCATTCCATTTGCCTAATTCCGATAAAATAGTTACTTGTTCTTTAGGAAAAGTACCATCTGGTTTTGGGCCAATATCTAATAATAAATTACCGCCATTAGCAACCGCATCAACAAAAATGCTAATAATTTCATAAGGTGTTTTCCAAGCAGTATCTCTTTGTTGATAACCCCAGTTATTATTGGTGGTCATACAAAGTTCCCACCATTTAAATTGAGGTCTAGTAACTGGAAAATTTTGTTCGGGCGTTTCGTAGTCGCCATAGCCCATTAGTCTACCATTGATAATAAGGTTAGGATTGTTAGCCAATAATCTTTTTCTAATTCCAACAGCATCCCATTCTTGTGCACTATGCTCCCAGTCTCCATCAAACCAAATTAAATCTGGTTGATAGTTATGCATCACTTCTTGTAATTGATTAGTTAAAAACGATTGAAAACGAGTCCATTTTTCAGGATGATTTTTTAAAACATATCGGCTACTATCTTTTAAAAATCCAGGATAATCTGGATGACTCCAGTCTAATAAAGAAAAATAAGCACCAGCTTTTATGCCATTTTTTTTCAGTGCTTGGTAAAATGGCGCCAATAAATCTCTTTTGGCTGGAGTTGATACTACAACATTTAATTTACTTTCTTTTGTATCCCACAATGCAACACCATCATGGTGTTTGGTGGTTATGACTGCATATCGTGCACCAGATTTTTTAATCATATCTGCCCATGCAATAGGATCATATTTATTGGCTGTGAAACCATTTAATTGTTTCATATAATCGGCATATGAAATATCCTTATTATGAAAACTCCAAGACTCTGCAATGCCATTAACCGCATAAATTCCCCAGTGAATAAAGATGCCCAATTTAGCATCGGCAAACCATTGCATTTTTTGTTGAATACTATCTGAATTGGTACTTGATTGTGCTTTAGATTTTGTTAAATTAAAACTCAAGCTAACTATTGCTAAAATGCAAATAAAAAATTTAATAGGATTTGAGGTTAAACGGCAATGACTCATATAAATCGTTTTTCGGGTTTAAATGTAGCATTCTTATTCGGAATTTATAGGTATTCAGAATTTTTCAATCCATTTAGAATA
>CAIKZP010000090.1 GCA_903831935.1 uncultured Bacteroidota bacterium
CCAGGCAAACCAAAAAATAAACACACTAGGGTTTAGCATATTCATAAAATAGCCAGAAAAAAAAGCACCAGCCCAATCGCGTTTACGAAAAATCTGTTCTTGTATAACACTATCGGTAACCAGCTCAGATTTTTTAAAAAATAACGTATAGATGCCCGCGCTAATTAAAAACGCACTTCCTGCTATGGCTATTATTTCTTGGTGTTTAATAACAGCTTGAAAAAAAGAGGTAAAGAAATTACAAACAACCAATAACGTAATATCACTCAAGGAAACACCCGCTACAAAAACATAGCCAGCCTTGTGTCCGTAATTGATACTTTGTTTGATGATGGCAAAAATTACCGGTCCCACAGAAATGGCTAAAAGTATTCCCAAAAACAATCCTTTAATTAGGGCTGCTACCATAGTTAGTGAGTATAATGCTTGAACGAATTATTGTACTTGTATCGTTTCGCCCTTTAAAAATTTTTGCCAGTCTTGTAACATGCTTCCTTTAAGTACCCTTGGAAATTTATGTTGTCCACCTACTTTACCTTTTGCAGTCATAAAATCCATGAATTCTTTTTCGCTCAACACATCTAGTATCACATCTTTTAAAGCAGACCTTCTTTCTACCGCATAATCGTCGTTGAGGGCACAAAGGTGTTGGTCTATTTTTTTAGCCAATACTTCTTTGTTAACCGTATCGTTACAAGCAACAAACCAGTGGTGTGCAAAAAAATTGCCCGAAGGAACGCCAGCAACAGTAAACTCTGGAATGCTAATATTCATTTCTTCACTCACCAATTGAATGGCTTTGTTCATATTGTCTACACTTAAATGCTCTCCAACCAAACTTAAAAAATGTTTGGTTCTACCAGTAATAATCACTTCACAACGTTCTTTATCTACAAACCTTACCGTATCGCCAATAAGGTAGCGCCAGGTTCCCGCAGTGGTGCTAATTAAAAGGGCATAGTCTTTTCCTTCTTCTACTTCGTGAATCATTAGGGCCTCTGGATTGTCTACCATATCGCCATTGGCATCAAAATTATTTTCGTCAAAAGGGACGAACTCTAAAAAAATATGTTCATTGGTTACAAGCTTCATACCCGCTGCATGCTGACGGTCTTGATAAGCGATAAAACCTTCACTTGCCAAATAGGTTTCAATATAAGTAATGGGCTTACCCAATAATTTTTCGAATCCTTTTTTATAAGGCTCAAAACTAACGCCACCGTGTGCAAAGAAGGCGAGGTTGGGCCACATATCGTGGATATTGTTGAGTTTGTATCGTTCAATAACCATCTCTACACACATTTGAATCCATGCGGGTACGCCAACTAACAAACTAATATCCCATTCTGGGGCTTTGTCTACAATTTCTTCTAATTTTTTATTCCAATCTTTTTGCTTGGCTATTTTTTTTCCTGGTTTATAAAATGGCTGAAACCAAAAAGGGACTTTCTTTTGTGTAATACCACTAAGGTCTCCAGAATAATAGCCCGGTCCTTTTTGTAAATCGGTACTTCCGCCAAGCGTAAGCCAGCCGCGACCAAGTGCGCCATAAGGAATGTCTTCGTAATTTCTTAGCGTGAGCAATTGTTTGATCATTACAATTTTATTCCCACGCAATAGGTCGTTGGTGATAGGAATAAACTTGCTTGCAGATTCACTAGTGCCGCTGCTTAGCGCAAAGAATTTAATTTTCCCTGGCCAACAAATATCTGATTTCCCTTCGAGGGTTTTATGCCACCACTCGTTGTAAATTTTATTGTAATTATAAGTAGGTACTAATTCTTGGAACTTTTTTCCTAAGTGTTTGCTCGATAAAATATCGTCGAAATGATAAGCTTGACCAAATTCTGTAAACTTTGCTTTGCGCAACAATTTCTTTAAAACCTTTAGTTGCTGCCTTCTTGGATTGTTCTGTGGCAGACGTAGTGCTTTGAGAATTGAATTCGGAAGCTTTATATCTAGAATTGCCATCGTTTAAAAGCCGTTATTTGGTAACAGACCACGAAACTAAAGCAAAAGCGCTAAAAAACGATTGATTATGGACCAATGGCGCTGATTTTTTACTAAAAAGGGCTTGGGTTTGCCATTGCTTCTCCACTGGTTTCCTTAGAATCACTTCCTATAATTGACTGGCTGTTTTTTGCATGAAACCTAAACGAAAGGTGTTTGTTGGCCATTTTTTCTGTTTGAGCAATCACTTGTTTCCAAGAAAAATCGGTTCCCTGGCAAAAAACAAGGGTGGTTTTTTGGTGAAGTTTAGAGGCAGTAGTTGTGTTTGGTAAAACCTGTTTCAAGCTAGCCATTTCAATACCTGCTTTGGTTAAAAAATTGCTCAATTCGTTGAACTCCTCATGGTTAGCAAAGGCTAAAACCTCCTGCGGCTGGCCTTTTTGACGGGTTAGTCCAGAAAAAATTGATTGTGATAAGCCTTTTATTAATTGGTTTAACAATGAAAAGCCCCCTCTAATAATAATAGCTACTTGAATAAAAAACGAAAAAACCCTTGCCGATTTACCCTTGTAATTTTTTATAACAAAAACGCGCATGGCATTATAAAACAATAGCACATAGTTAAGGCTTCCTTTTCGGGTACTTTCTCCTTTAAAATGAATGATGGTAGCGCCAGAAAAATAATAATTGGTAAAACCTGCTTGTTGAATACGGTAACTTAGGTCTATATCTTCGGCATACATAAAAAACCGCTCGTCGAAACCGCCAACAGTAGCCAAAACCTTACTATTAACCATAAAGAATGCACCCGCCAAAACATCTACCACCTGATTCTCATTAGGGTTCAAATAACCCAAGCTGTATTTATTAAACAACCGAGACTTTGGAAAAAGGGCGCTTAATCCTACTAATTTATAAAAAGCTGTAATGGCCGAAGGAAATGCGCGCTTGCTTTCGGGTAAAAATTGCCCTGCCCCATCAATCATTCGAATTCCTAGTCCGCCGGCGTTTTGGTGCGCCCTTAAAAACACAAGACATTGTTCAAAACAGTCTTCGGCAACAAGGGTGTCTGGATTGAGAAACAAACAATATTCGCCCTTTGCAATAGCCACTGCCTGGTTATTGGCTTTGGCAAATCCTAGATTCTCGGTATTAGCAATAAAGTGTACCCAAGGAAAAAGCGGTTCTAAATATGCAAGGGATTGATTAGAAGAATGGTTGTCTACCACTATTACTTCGGCCTTAATATTACCAATGGCTTCCCGAACACTGCATAGGCATTGCTCTAAAAAAAAGGGCACATTGTAATTGACTATAATGATGGATAATTCCAAGAATAACTAAGTAGCGGTTAAGAAAATAAAGTTCTAGCATCACAAAGATGCTTATTTACCCCTAAAATCTTTTAAAATCCTAATAATCGGCGGTACTTTTGCAGCATGTTAAAACACACACTACTTAAAGCAGTACAAACAGGGGCTGCTGTTATGCAAAGCTATTTCAATGGAACTTTTGAAATTACCAACAAAGAAGGCATTAATAATTTAGTTACAGAAGCCGATCATGCATCTGAAAAAGCCATTTTTGAAGTGATCAGACAAGACTATCCATCGCACTATATATTGAGTGAAGAGTCGGGCGAAATTATTCAAGACTCTAATTACAAATGGATCATTGACCCAATTGATGGTACCGTGAATTTTGCCAATGGCATTCCACTATGTTGTGTAAGTATTGGTATTGAACAAGATGGTAAAATGATTTTAGGAGCGGTGTACAATCCTTTTATCAATGAATTGTTTTTTGCACAAAAAGGTTTTGGCGCCACACTGAACGATAAAATTATTCATGTAAGCAAAAAAACAGAAGTGATAAAAAGTGCCTTGGTAACAGGGTTTCCTTATACTTATTTAGATGCACCAAATGGTCCATTACAAATTTTTGAAAAGTTAATTCGCAAAGGTGTTCCTGTTAGACGTTTGGGAAGTGCAGCCATAGATCTTTGTTGGGTTGCTGCTGGAAGATTTGATGGATTTTACGAACACAAATTACAAGCATGGGATAGCGCTGCAGGATTTTTAATGGTAGAAGAAGCGGGCGGAAAAGTAACTGATTTTACGGGCAATCATTATTCGCCTTATCAGCCACATATACTTGCCACCAACGGTCATATTCACCAAGAATTATTAGATATTGTAAACGGCGGAGAAGTAAAAACGATTCCCGCACACCAATAATAAAATATTATGGAAGAAAGAACAGAGATAGCCGATTTAGGCGAGTTTGGTTTGATAGAACACCTGACAAAAAATTTTGAAATTCACAATGTTTCTACGGTATTAGGTGTTGGCGACGACGCTGCTGTGATTGACCATTTTGGCAAGCAAACAGTAATTAGTACCGATCTTTTATTAGAAGGAATTCATTTTGATTTGATGTACACGCCGCTAAAGCATTTGGGCTACAAAGCAGTGATGGTAAACCTTAGCGACATTTATGCCATGAATGCTACACCAACACAAATTACGGTGAGCATTGGTATTAGCAATAGAATTAGCATTGAAGCGCTCAATGAATTTTACGAAGGAATTTATATTGCTTGCGAAAAACACGGTGTTGATTTAGTAGGAGGCGATACCACCACTTCTCAAAAAGGATTTATTATTTCGGTAACCGCCATTGGTGAAGTAACCCCTGATAAATTTGTAAAAAGAAGTACCGCACAAAAAGGCGATTTGATTTGTGTTAGCGGCGATTTAGGTGGTGCATTTTTGGGATTAACTTTAATGGAAAGAGAGAAAGGAATTTATTTAGAAAATCCAAAAGTGCAACCCGATTTAGAAAACGAAAGTTATATTGTTGGACGTTTATTAAAACCAGAAGCCAGAAAAGAAGTGATTGATTTTTTTGAACAAAATGATATTGTTCCAACGGCTATGATGGATGTGAGTGATGGCGTGAGTAGCGAAGTGATGCATTTGTGCAAACAAAGTAATTTGGGTTGTAGAATTTACGAAGAAAAATTGCCTATCTCCGACGAAAGCCGACGGGCTGCCTATAAGTTCGGATTAGATCCAACCGTATGCGCATTGAATGGCGGCGAAGACTACGAATTAATTTTTACACTCAAACAAGAAGACCACGATAAAATTACTTTGAACGAAGAAATTAGTGTGATTGGTTACATGACCGATTTAGAAGAAGGCTCTAAAATAATTACCAAGGGTGGAAATACTTTTAATATCACTGCGCAAGGATGGAATGCGTTTAAGCAATAAAATATTAGTTTGCAGTAATTGTTTTTTCAACCAATAAGTGCTTATTTAAACAAACCAAATTAGCGGGTAAGCCAACTTTTATGCTACCAAGCATATTGTTTTTTTTAATGACTTGTGCGGGATACAAACTGGCCATTCTTAGCGCTTCGTTGAGCGGGATACCCACTTTTTCTACTAGGTTTTTTACGGCTTTAGCCATGGTAAGTGCAGACCCACTTAGTATGCCATTGGATTCATATTTATCACCCATTAATTGGTGCGGATAAGCACCGGTAGTGGTTTCTGTTACGGCATCTGTAATAACAAATAAGCGATTGCCCAATTGTTTCTTGGCAATTTTTATTGCTTCAAAATTTACATGATAACCATCGGGCACAATACTACACATGGTAGTAGGATGGTTGAAGATAGCACCCACCATTCCAGGTGCACGGTGCTCGAACGGACTCATGGCATTAAACAAATGCGTAGCAGTTTTAATCCCTGCATTAAACGCATCGGTGGCTTCTTGGTAACTAGCATTGCTATGCCCTGCCGATACAATTATACCCTGCGATTGAATGTATTGAATAAGCGATGGTTCACAAATTTCAGGCGCCAGTGTAATTATTTGAATCACGCCTTTGCCATAATTTAATAAGTCATCAATCGACTCTTTGGTAGGCGGATGAATATAACTAGTTAAATGCGCCCCTTTTTTAATTGGATTAATCCAAGGTCCTTCTACGTGTAAGCCCAAGCATCCTGTTCCGCCTTGTTGCCAATAGTCTTTTATAGCATCAATGCAAGCAAAAATTACTTCATAGCTATTGGTTGCAACGGTTGCCATGAAATGCAATGCCCCACCATTTTTGCAATAATCGTTTAATTTAAAAAGGGCATCGGCTTCTGGATATACAGAGAGTAGTTTTTTATGTGCACCGTAAATTTGAATATCAATAAAAGCAGGTGCAATTATATCAAAATGTTCATCTGCATTTTTATGTAGCGATTCGATACTAACAATGGCTTCAATAAAATTATTTGAAACGACAATCGCATGATTTTCTAAATCTTGCTCACCTGTAAATATTTTTGCAGCACTATAAATTTTTTGTTCTAACACGTGTATATTATTGAATAATTTGAAACGCATCGGCATCTTTTCCAAATGGAAATTTACTGCGTATTTCGTTGAGGGTTTCTTTGTGTAATTCTATGCTGTGTACAACGGGTTCATCTGCTTGTGTAAACAAGATATTTCCGAGTGGATCAATGATGGTACTATCGCCACTATGGTAGTTTTTATTTCCATCTTCTCCTACTCTATTCACACCAATTACATAACACTGATTTTCAATGGCACGCGCTGCTAGCAAGGTTTTCCAAGCATGGCTTCTTGTAGCGGGCCAGTTGGCAACCACAATTAAAATATCGTATTCTGGATTTGCTTGATCGGCTTGACGGGTCCAAACAGGAAAGCGCAAATCATAACAAACAAGCAATTGTATTTTAAAACCATTCACACTGGTAATAAGTCTTTTTGTGCCTGCTGTGTAGTGTTTGTCTTCGCCAGCAAAAGCAAACAAATGCCGTTTGTTGTAATAACCAAAACTACCATTGGGCAGCATAAAAATTAATCGATTAAAATATTGTTGATTTTCTTCAATAATAACACTACCCGTTAAAATAATTTTATGATCAATGGCTATTTTTTTCATCCAAGTAACCGTTGGGCCATCCATCGTTTCGGCTAACTCTTTGGCGCGCATACTAAATCCGGTACTAAACATTTCTGGCAAAACAACCAGGTTTGTTTTTTGGGTAATGGCATTTATTTTTTGTTCGAACTGCAAAAGATTTGCCAACTTATCTTCCCAAAATAAAGCAGATTGAATAATAGTGGCGGTCAACATAATGGATGCTGTTTGTATTTACAATATTACTAAATGCAAATTTGGAATGGAATAATTAAGTTTCGTTAGAATCTTGGAGTTTTACTAGCGCTATTCTAATTAAATTCGATTCATATCCTTTTTGCAGCAGATAACTGGTTGTTTTTATTTTTTTGTTTAAGACTGTTTCTTTTTTTATGGTGTTCCACTTAACAGAAGCTAAACGCTGCAAGCAAGACAGGTAGGCAGTTTGATCAATTTCATCTAAGGCTTTTTGAATATTATAGCTACTTACTTTTTGTTGTTTTAGCGCAGCAGCAATTTTAATTTTCCCCCATTTTTTAATTCTAAAATGACCGCCAACAAACTGTAATGCGTATCGTTGTTCGTTTAAATAGTTTTCTTCAATTAGTTGCGAGAGCAATATTTCAACGTCTTTTTTATAGAGCCCCATAGAAAAAAGCTTCTCTTTTGTGGCTTGATGGCTTCGTTCTTGATAGGCACAGTACTGCTTTATTTTTTGAAATGCCTGTGCTGGGGTAAGGGATATTTTCATTACAAATTGTTTTGATTTAGAGCGATAAAAAATTATATTTGTAACGAATACTTTGTTTTGACAAATGCAAAGTAAAGAATAACTTTTTTGTATGACCCCTGCGCTAAAAAATGTTTGTTTGATAGACGACGATAAAATCTATCAATTCACAGCCACCATGATATTGGAGGCAACGGGGTTAACTAATAGCATTGCGGCCTTCTTAAACGGCAAAGACGCTATTAACTTTTTAAAGGATCCGAACACAACACTAAACGGTCAATTACCCGATATTATATTTTTAGACATTAATATGCCTGTAATGAATGGCTGGGAGTTTTTAGAGGAGTTCCAACAGTTTTCGGCCTCCTTATCCCAACCAATAAAAATTTACCTGGTTAGCTCGTCTGTAGACGAATCAGACATTAATAAGTCTAAAAACTACCCTTCAGTTACCGATTATGTGATTAAACCCCTCAATCGCGACAAATACCGCCAACTACTTACAAGCCAAGTATAGTTCCAAATACGCCGTACCAATCCACAACTCATTAACATTAATGTGAATCTTCTCTAAAACCTCCATTTCTATTGGTGTAATATTAACATTTTGCACTAGGTTTGTTGCCAACCTAAATTCTGCAGAATGAAATTTATTGTTTCGTCCACCTCATTGTTAAAACACCTGCAGCAGATCAGCGGTGTAATCAACGCAAACACAGTATTACCAATACTTGAGGACTTTTTATTTGAAATAGAAGACAAAAAATTAAACGTAGTAGCTACCGATCTAGAAACCGTAATGCGGGTTCAAATGGACGTAGAAAGCAAAGTGAACGGAAAAGTGTGTATTCCTGCAAAGATTTTGTTGGATACCCTTAAAAACATAGCCGATCAGCCATTAACCTTTAATATCGACAAAAACTTCGCGGTAGAAATTACCAGTGATAACGGTAAGTACAAGGTAATGGGTGAAAATCCAGACAATTTTCCAAAAGAGCCAGCTGCAGACGATACCACTGGTTTCAATATGTCGAGCAGCGCATTATTAACCGCCATCAACAAAACCTTGTTTGCAGTTAGTAACGACGATTTGCGTCCGGCAATGACGGGTGTTTTCTTTGAATTAACCAAAGACAGCGTTCAGTTTGTTGCTACCGATGCACATCGCCTAGTTCGATACAAACGCACCGATGCAAAAGCGTCTAAAATTGATTCTTTCATTGTGCCTAAAAAGCCGTTGAATTTATTAAAGAACGCTTTGCCAGATAATGACGACGAATTAACCATCACCTATAATAGCAATCATTTATTTGTAAAGCACGGCTCTACACATATGATTTGTAGACTGATTGATGCACGTTTCCCAGACTATAAAGTAGTAATTCCTGTAGACAATCCTTATAACTTAATTGTTAGCAAAGCAGATTTTCAAAGTGCTTTACGTCGTGTAAACGTGTTCTCTAATAAAAGCACTAACCAAGTTGCTTTGAATATTAGCGGAAGCGAATTGCAATTAGCAGCACAAGACGTAGACTTTAGTTTTGAAGGTAACGAGCGCATGAGTTGTCAATACGATGGCGAAGATTTACAAATTGCATTCAATGCAAAATTCTTAATTGAAATGCTAAATGCAGCAGATACAGACGATGTTAAAATTGAATTGTCTACTTCTACTAAAGCAGGTTTAATTAAGCCGACAGAACAAGCTGCTGGCGAAGAATTGCTAATGTTAGTAATGCCTTTAATGTTGAATAATTAATTGAATAAATAGTTTGTTGAAATGCCTCCGTACTCCGGGGGCATTTTTTATTAGACAAACCCGCAGCCGCATGGTTTTTGTTTGTAAATTGTTCTTTCAATTGCTGCACTATGATAGAATCTGTTATTCATTATTTTGAACATATTTCAAGTTTACACCGCGCACTAATTTTAGCAGGAGGCATTAGTTTTTTTTGGTTGATAGAAGGCTTTGTGCCTTTATTTAATTTCAAATACCAAAAATGGAAACACGCATCTGTTAATATTTTTTTTACCATCACCACCATCATCATCAATTTTGCATTTGCCTTATTCATTGTAAAAACAAGTGATTGGGCTGTAGCAAATCAGTTTGGTTTGATGCAATTATTTCCTATGCCATTATGGGCTTTTATGCTAGTAGGATTATTGTTGCTAGATTTAATAGGAGCGTATTTTATTCATTGGGTAGAACACAAAACAAAATGGATGTGGAAGTTTCATATGGTGCACCATGCCGATACGCATGTAGACACTACAACCGCCAATCGACACCATCCGGGCGAAAGTATTTTTAGGGCTGTTTTTACAACCTTAGGCGTGCTAATCTGCGGCGCACCAATGTGGTTGGTTATGTTGTACCAAAGTTTGAGTGCCGTGCTTTCTCAATTTAATCATGCCAATATTCGTTTGCCTTTGTGGTTAGATGCTGCCATCAGTTGGTTAATTGTATCACCCAATATGCACAAGGTGCACCACCATTTTCAGCGTCCGCAAACGGATAGTAATTATGGTAATATTTTTTCTATTTGGGATCGATTGTTGGGTACATTTAATGCAACGCCAATTCAAGAAATTAAATATGGTTTAGACGTATTGGATAATAGCCAAGACGAAAACATAGGGTTCCAATTAAAAATTCCTTTCGACGGATCTGTGAAAACAGATTATTGATTTGATAAACTGCATCTTTGCATAAATTTTAATTCATGAAAATAGCTGCTTTTATTCCGGCCCGTTATGCAGCCACGCGTTTTCCTGCAAAATTGATGCAGCAATTGGGCACCAAAACGGTTATCCAACACACCTATGATAATACCGTTGCCACAGGCTTATTTAATGAAGTAATTGTAGTAACAGATAGCGATATTATTTATCAAGAAATTACTTCGAATGGTGGCAAAGCGGTAATGAGTGTACGAACCCATGAAAGCGGTAGTGATAGAATTGCAGAAGCAGCAGAAAATATAGACGTTGATATTATTGTGAATGTACAAGGAGACGAGCCTTTTGTGCAAAGAGAACCACTCCAACAATTAATTGCTGTTTTTACGGGAACGGCAGGTGAGCAAGTACAGGTAGCGTCTTTAATGCAGGTATTAAAAGATCCGGCACAAATTGAAGATCCTAACTACGTAAAGGTTGCGGTAGACAGAAATATGAATTCGCTGTTTTTTTCTAGGAGCGTTATTCCATATCCGCGGAGCAAAGAAAGCCCGATTATTTATTACGAACATATAGGTGTTTATGCTTTTAGAAAAGCCGCACTAATGCAATTTACCAATTGGCCAATTACCCCACTAGAAGCCGCGGAAAAAATAGAATGTTTGCGTTATTTAGAATATGGCATTCCATTAAAGATGGTTGTTACAGAATATATGGGCGTTGAAATTGATACCCCAGCAGATTTGATAAAGGCGGCTAGTTTATTGTAGGGCATTAACCGATACCGTATCTTTGTTTTTTATATCAAGCACCAAATAATTTTTATGGCAAGCGCTTTTCGTAATTTAAAATTGGTTAGCAATATGGTATTTGGCCGCGGTAGTTTTCATCAGCTAGATGAAATATTAGCGCCACAAAGAAAAGCAGATGCACCCATGGTGTTTTTGGTGGATCATTTTTTTGAAGGAAAACCTTTGGCCAATCGAATTCCGCTGAGGGGCAAAGACAAAATTATTTTTG
Source organism: uncultured Bacteroidota bacterium (assembly GCA_903831935.1). Classification (GTDB taxonomy): domain Bacteria; phylum Bacteroidota; class Bacteroidia; order Chitinophagales; family Chitinophagaceae; genus Sediminibacterium. Next base: position 11,343 of record CAIKZP010000090.1, read on the forward strand.
TAGATACAACCCTCGAACCCAAAACCACACAGGTAGATAAACTTGCACAAAATTTACAAGCAGAATTTGGTAGCATTAGTGGCGTGATAGGCATTGGCGGCGGGTCTGCATTGGATTTAGCAAAAGCAGTTGCTTTGATGATGAAAAATCCTGGATCTTCAGCAGATTATCAAGGTTGGGATTTGGTGAAATTTCCTGGCGTTTACAAAGTGGGTATTCCAACGCTTAGCGGAACTGGTGCAGAAGTTAGTAGAACAACTGTACTAACCGGTCCTACAAGAAAACTAGGAATGAATTCAGACTACACACCATTCGATCAAATAATTTTAGATCCAGAATTAACCAAAGACGCTCCATCGAACCAACGTTTTTATACAGGGATGGATTGTTATATTCATTGCATAGAAAGTTTAGAAGGAACATTTTTAAACGAGTTCAGTAAAAGTTACGGAGAGAAGGCATTGCAATTATGTCAAAAAGTTTTTGTAGAAAAAACACAGTGGGATGATACTTCCGACGATCAATTAATGATGGCTTCTTATGCAGGCGGAATGAGTATTGCTTATTCGCAAGTTGGTGTGGCACACGCAGTGAGTTATGGCCTGAGTTATTTATTAGGAACCAAACACGGAATAGGTAATTGTATTGTGATGAATCATTTAGAAGAATATTATACTGCAGGTGTAAAAGAATTTAAATGGATGGTTGAGAAAAACAATATTGAAATTCCAGTAGGTATTTGCAAAGGATTATCGGAAGAGGATTTTGATAAAATGATTAATGTGTCGTTGGGCATGAAACCCTTGTGGGAGAACGCTCTTGGAAAAGACTGGGAAAAAATCATGACCCGCGAAAAATTGCGTGTGTTGTATGATAAATTGTAGTACAAGTTTATAATTCTATTTATATGGCCATACGCATTTTTATTACCGGAGGCACTTTTGATAAAGAATACAACGAACTAAATGGACAGTTGTATTTTAAGGATACACATATTCAAGAGTTATTAAAATTGGGCAGAAACAGGGTAGATGTAGACATCAGAACTTTAATGATGATTGATAGTTTAGAGATGACCAACGACGATCGATTGTTGATTGCACGCCAGTGTAATAGTTCGGAAGAAGATAAAATAATTATCACACATGGTACAGATACCATGACGCAAACAGCGGCAATACTTGCTGCACAAATTACCAATAAAACAATTGTTTTAACAGGTGCAATGATTCCCTATAAATTTGGTAGCTCAGATGGTTTGTTCAATTTAGGCAGCGCACTTGCTTTTGTACAAGCGCTACCAGTTGGTGTGTATGTTGCTATGAACGGCAGAATTTTTAATTGGAACAATGTTCAAAAAAATACACAGACTGGGGTTTTTGAAGAGATCAATAAATAATTAGTTTCACTTAATTGCATAAAAAACCCCGATACAATTTGCATCGGGGTTTTTAATATATAGATGGGTTAGTAGTTTATTTCTTAGGTTCTAATAATTTAAAGAACTGGTCTAACTGAGGTAAAATTACAATACGTGTTCTACGGTTAGCAGCACGTCCTTCTGCAGTTGCATTGTCTGCTAATGGAATGTATGAACTTCTACCTGCAGCAGTCATACGCTTAGGATCTAAACCATAAGTGTTTTGTAAAATACGCACTACGGTTGTTGCACGCTTAACACTCAAATCCCAGTTGTCGGCCATACCTGAACCTTTAATAGCAACAGTATCTGTATGTCCTTCTACTAAGAATTCAATTTCTGGTTGTGCATTTAACACTTTAGCTACTTTACCTAACACGTCTTTTGCGTGATCGGTAACATCGTAACTACCGCTTTTAAACAATAACTTATCGGAGATATCTACGTACACTACGCCTTTATCAACTTTAATATTAATGTCTTTATCGTCTAGGTTACCAATTGCACCTTTCAAGTTCATTACCAAAGCCATGTTCAAAGAATCTTTTCTAGAAATGGTTCCTTGTAAGTCTTTAATGTAAATATCTTTTGCACCAATATTTTCCAAAGATTTTTTAATGCTTTCTGCTTGAGAACCGGTAACCACAGAAAGGTCTTTTAATTGGTTTAAAACAGTATTGTTGTTTTGCTTTAAGTAGTCTATTTGACCTTTAAGGTCTGCATTAGCACTTTCAAGAGCTCCTTTTCTAGTTGTAAGATCGGCAACTTGGCTATTACATTTGTTTTGCTCGTCTTGTAAAGCCTTGTATTTCTCCTTTAGTTCAGCATAAGCGCCATTTAATTCACCATATCTTGCTTCAGCTTGTTTTAGTTGTTTAGGGCTAACGCAAGAGAACAGTAAAGTTGCGCCCAAAATGAACAACACATAATTTTTAAGTTTCATATCTTATTTTTTATTCTGATGATTACACTAGAAAACGAATTCTTTATTAAAAAATTGTGTGTTTAGATAGTATTTTTTAAAAATCGGATTTTGTATTTAGGCCGAAAGCAATACTGCTTCTGTAGCATTCATCCAACTGGTATAGTGCGCCTGGTAAAGATCTTCCACCATTTTTCGCTTTATTTTTAAAGTTGGCGTTAAAATACCGTTGTCTACAGTCCACTCTTCAAATAATAACACCAGCTTATTTATTTTTTCGTGGTGATCTAATGTGGCGTTTACTTCAGCCAAATGCAAATGTAACTGGTTTACTAGTTCCGCTTTATCTGAAGCCATTGCCGCCTCCGATAAAATACAAAGGGCCATTGCATGCGGCATACCTGATCCTACCACACAAGCTTGGTCAATCAACGGACTAACTAATAGCTCGCTTTCAATTGGTGCAGGGCTAATATATTTCCCTTTACTCGTTTTAAATTGGTCCTTAATTCTGCCTGTAATACGTAAAAAGCCATTTTCGTCAATAGCGCCTTCGTCTCCTGTGCGCAAGTAACCGTCTAAAAAACTATCGGCTGTAATGCCCGGTTCTTTGTAATAACCCAGCATTGATGCAGGACTTTTAACCAATATTTCGTTTGCTTCACCAAGTTTAACCGATACTTCTGGATAAGGTGTACCAACGCTACCAAAAATGGTGGCATTTTTTCTATTGGCATGTGAGAGGGCAAGGTTTTCGGTCATTCCATAGGCTTCCATAATGGTGATGCCTAGTTTAGAAAACCATTCAAGTATTGCTGGATTAATGGGCGACGCACCAGTAAACACAAAATGTGCTCGAGACAAACCCAATTTTTTCTTGATGGCCTTTTTAAACAAACTCGATACAATAGGGATAGATAGAATTCGGTTTAATTTTTTTTGCGGCATTTTTTTCAAAATCTCATCGCGCATTTTTTCCCAAATTCTAGGAACGGCTAAAAACATGGTGGGTTGTGTATCTGATAAGTTTTTAGAAAACCGATCCATCGATTCTACAAAATACATGCAACTACCCGTAAAAATTGCACCACATTCCACGAGCATTTTTTCGGCTACATGGCATAGTGGTAAGTAAGAGAAAAAAATCTCTTTTTGAATTGTTGGGTTAGCCTTTAAAAAAGCCGCTACCGCAAAATTCATGGAATAATAAGTATGCATTACACCCTTGGGTTGACCTGTGGTTCCCGAAGTATAGATGATGCAAACAAGTGATTGAAGGTCTACCTCAGGCTTGCCTTCTAATCTGGTTTGCTTACTTGTTAAGTCGGCCCAATTCAAACAATTTTTAATGGGATAAAAAGGAAAACAAACTTGTGCAATATGCGCTGGAACTGCTGCCTGTGCTTGTTCTGGCTGATCGAGTTTGCCAATGAAAACAAGTTTTGAATCGCTATGAATTAATATTTCTTGCAAAGTAGCAGCACTAATATTTGGATATAGTGGAACAGATACACAACCAGCCATCATAATAGCCAAATCTGCCATAATCCAATAGGCACAGTTTTTACTTAAAATGGCCACTTTATCGCCTTTCTGTAATCCCATTGCCTGGATTGCAGCTGCCATTTTTCGAACCTCATCGCCTGCAGATTTCCAAGTAAAATTTTGGTAAACGCCATTAACGGGTTCCGATAAAAACAATTGATCTGCCTGCGTTTGTTCGAACAAGCAAAAGCAATCAATAATGGATGGAGGGGTATTATTCATAATCTCAACATTTGTATTAGTCTGTTAGTAAATGGGCAATGCCTAAATGAGGAATTTTTCCTTGAATTGGGGCGAAGAATTGAATGATTTTTTTAAAATCAGCTGCTTCATCATTGCCTGCATAAAATGCTTCAGCAATGCTAACTTCTTTATTAGCAAAATCAAAACCTACCATTACAATTGGCACATTTGCTTTTTGGGCAATATGGTAAAAACCGGTTCTTAATCGGTCTACTTTTTTTCGGGTGCCTTCTGGAGAAAGTGCCAATAAAAAATGGGTATGCTGGTTAAATATTTCTACCACCTGGTCTACCATATTCAGTTTTGAAAAGCGATTTACAGGGTATCCCCCCGTCATTCTAAAAAAAAATCCAAAAGGACCATTAAACAATTCTTCTTTGCCTAAATAATGTGTGTGTTGTATTTTCAATATACTTCGAACGGCAAGACCTATTGGGAAATCCATGGCACTAGTATGGGGCGCAACAATAATCACAGCCTTAGGCAGGTCAATAGGAAACGGTTGCGTTATTTTCCAACCGCTTAAACGGAAATATAATTTCCAAAAAAATCGCATGGCAGCAAATATTTGAACAAACAAGTTACTATTTGAGCGGCATATTTTATAAAAATCAAGTAGAAAAGAATTTGTTTTGAATTGATTTATATGATCAATTAGTTCCAACTCTTAGAATTTTTTATGAAAGCGAACAGATAAATTGTTTCTTTACATCAAATTTAAGCATGGCTCAAGCGGCACACAAACTCATTATTATTACAGCGCCTTCTGGTGCTGGAAAAACTTCTATTACTCGATATCTTTTAGAAAAATATCCATTATTATCTTTTTCTGTATCCGCCGCAACACGCGCTCCGAGAGGGAAAGAGCAAGATGGTATTGACTATCATTTTATTAGCGAAGAAGCCTTTAAAGCGCATATAGCAGCCGATGATTTTTTAGAATATGAAATGGTGTATGAAGGAAAATATTATGGCACACTAAAAGCAGAGATGAATAGAATTTGGGCACTAAGTAAAATACCCATGCTTGATATTGATGTAAAAGGGGCTATGAAAGTGCAGCAACAATACAGCAATAATTGCTTATCGATTTTTATTAAACCACCCTCTATTGAAGCATTAAAAAGCCGTCTAGAAAATCGGGGCACAGAAACGCCAGAGAGCTTAGAAATGCGCTTAAATAAAGCAAGTTTTGAATTGTCGTTTCAAGAAAATTTTAATTGCATCATTACCAACGATAATTTGTTAGAAGCATGTATTGAAACAGAAACAGTCATAAAAGATTTCTTAGGTTGGTAACTTGTATTTGCTGAAATTTAGGTACTAATACAATCAATTATGCCATTTCAAAACAGAACAATTTTAATTACCGGTGCAAGTAGGGGTATTGGAAAAGCAATGGCATTGCGCCTTGCCAAAGAAGGAGCAAACATTGTAATTGCTGCTAAAAGTGTAGACGAAGATCCTCGATTAGGTGGTACCATTTATTCTGCTGCTGCAGAAGTGGAAGCGGCAGGTGGAAAAGCCTTAGCCGTTCAAGTAGATATTAGAAATGAAGAACAAATTCAATCGGCTGTTCAACAGGCCGTGGAAAAATTTGGCGGCATAGATGTGGTAATTAATAATGCCTCAGCTATTCAATTAACACCAACTGAACAAACAGATACCAAGCGTTTTGATTTAATGCATAGTATTAATGTGCGCGGCACTTTTTTGGTGGTAAAAAATTGTTTGCCTTATTTAAGAAAAGGAAAAAATCCGCATATCATTACTTTGTCTCCACCTGTAAACCTCGACCCAAAATGGATGGGTGGGCATATTGCGTATACGCTTACTAAATTTAGTATGAGTATGATGGCCTTAGGTTGGGCCGCTGAATTAAAAGGAGCGGGCATTGCATCGAATGCACTTTGGCCTAGAACAACTATTGATACAGCTGCTGTAAGAAATTTATTGGGTGGAGAGGCTTTAGCAAAAATGAGTAGAACACCAGATATTATTGCAGATGCTGTTTATTTTATTTTGAAAAAAAATGCAGCACAATGTAGTGGTCATACTTTTATTGACGAAGAAGTGTTAGCTGCAGAAGGCATCACAGATTTATCGAAATATTCGGTTGTTCCGGGTGCACATTTGTATACTGATTTGTTTGTGTAAATGAGTATTTGATAATAGAAAAACACGCGCAACTTTATGAAAAAAAATTTCGCGTGTTTTTTAAAATATCTCTTGTTGTAATAAAATAGGAATTTGAATTACTGAAAATAAAAAAGCTTGTATCATATGCTGATACAAGCTTTTTTATTTTCAGTATGTCCTATTTTTTATTAAAATCTCCTCCGTATACCAATACCATTTTTGATGGTATCACGTATTTTTTCAAGGCTTGATTTACCTCTGCTAATTTTAATGAAGTGATTTTGTTTTCGAATTCGGTATACCAACTTAGGTTTCTGTTATAGTATAAGTATGAAACCAATAAACCAGCTATTTGTCCATCAACACCCAATGAAATTTTGCGTCCTTGTAACCAACTATCGGTTGATTTTTTTAACTCATCTTCTGTAAATCCTTTGTCGATGGCCTTGGTCATTTCTTCTTTTAAGGCGCTATCTAATCTGTTTTTATAGATTGGATTAAAAATAGCGTAAACGCCCCATTTTGCTTCTTTATCAAGGGTTCCAGCGCTTAAAAAAGAGCCAGCACCATAACTCATTCCTTCACTTTCTCTTAATCTTTTTGGAATACGAGAAGACAAAAATGCACCACCACCAAGTAATTCATTTGCCATAGTTAGTGCTGGAAAATCAGCATCAGCATCAGACATTTGGATATTAATAAAACCTAAGGCCATTGCATTGGCTTTGTCTGGTGTAAGTATTGCTTCTGTAGAACCCGCTATATCAAAATATTGTTTAGGAATTCTAGCAAAACTTGTTTTACTATTCCATGCTTGAAAAACATTGGTAATGGCTTTGTCGGCTTCTTCTTGCGCGAACTCTCCAACCAAAGATCCAACGCCTGCATTTGCGCCATAATGACTAGCATAAAAAGATTCTAAATCGGATTTTTTTATGGCATTCAAACTAGCAGTTTCTTCATCTGCATTGGCAGTATAATAAATACTAGATTTTGGATAACGCGAGGTTTTTTGTGTGGCCAATAAAGAGGCACGATATTGTGGATCATTTCTATTGGCGTCTATTGCTGCTTTAGATTGCGCAATCAATTTGTCTAATTCATTTTGATCAAAAGATGGATTCAATAAAATTTCTTTTAATAATGCCATGCAATTGGTAAAATGTGCTTTGTCGGTATTAATGCCAATAGTTATTTGATTACCATTTCCGCTAATACTTATTTGCGATTTTATTTTATCTAAAGAATCGTTGAGTTGTTTTTTATTTAAAGTTTTGGTGCCATTGCGCAACATTGCAGCAGTAAGTGCAGCAATGGTTGATTTGTTTTCTAATGACTTTTCATTACCAATTGGCAGGTTAAAATTGCCAATAATTTTTTCGCCTTTTGCAGGTTTTCTTAATAAGGCATACCTAAAACCATTCGCTAATTTTTTGTACTGCGTGTTTGCTTTAATATTGGCAATACTGGTTTCAAAAGTTTCCGTTTGTTTTTTTACTTCCTTGCCTTTGTAGTTTTTTACAAGTGCATCAATATCTCCTGCATCCGCCACTTTTACGCGGTCTGGATTTTTATCAGGAATAAACAATCCCCAAGTTCTATTCGATGATTTATAATATTTATTAGCCACCGCTTGAACATCTGCTAGTGTTAGTTTTTCTATTCTATCTCTGTTGAGGTAAAACAAACGCCAATCGCCAGCACCAATTGCTTCTGTTAGGTTTACACAAAGGCCAATTGTGTTATTGGTAATATTTTCTATTTGTTTAATAATGGCATTTTTAGCACGGTCTAATTCTTCTTTGGTAATAGTGGTGCTACCTATTTTATCTAATACAGATAAGAAAACTGTTTTAGCAGAATCTAAACTTTTTTCTTTGGGAACTTCGGCTTCTAAATAGGCGTATCCAGGATCTTTAAGTTGTAATAATTGACTTCCTACTGCAGTTGCTAATTTTTTTTCTACTAAGGCTTTGTATAAAATTCCAGATGGGTTATTGGTTAGAATTTGCAACAAGGCTTGGGTGGCTGTATAATCTTTATCGGAATACGCAGGCGTGTGATAAGCCATTCCAATGTATTGGATATCACCTACTCTTTTTAATTCTACATATCGCTCTCCGTCTTGCACTGGCTCTACTGTGTATGTGGGTTGTAATACCCTTGTAGGTTTTGGAATATTGCTATAAAATTGTTGGATGTATTCTAGTGCTTTTGCTTCGTTGAATTTTCCACCCACCATTAAAACAGCATTATCTGGTTGGTAATATTTTTTGTAGAAAGCGCGCAAATTATCAACGGGCACTCTTTCAATATCTTCTTTACTACCAATGGTTGATTTGCCATAATTATGCCATAAATAAGCGCCTGCAATAATGCGTTCTTGTAACACACCACTCGGTTCATTTTCTCCGCTTTCAAATTCATTTCTTACAACAGAAAATTCTGTTTTCAATTCAGAGGCTAATACTTGACAATTGACCATACGATCAGATTCCATGTCTAGTGCCCATTTTAAATTATTGTCATTGGCAGGTAATACCTCGTAATAATTTGTTCTGTCGTACCAAGTAGTTCCATTGGCTTCTGCTCCTCTATCGGCAATTGTTTTTTTAATTTCTTTGTAACGCTTAGACGTTTTAAACATCATGTGTTCTAACAAATGCGCCATACCGCTTTCGCCATAACCTTCGTGTCTAGAACCCACTAAGTAAGTAATGTTCACCACAATATTGTTTTGCGAATTATCGGGTACTAATAATACGCGCAAACCATTATTAAGCTTGTATTCTTTAATGCCTTCTACTTGATTTACTAAAACAGGTGCTACCGGTTTGGCGTTTTGACTCCAACTGCTAAAAAAACTGCAGCATAACAAACTGGCTAAGGCTAAAAATTTATTCATAAAAGGCTATTTACATTTGAATAATAAAAGTACAAAATATTAAACTATCAAGCTCATCAACAATTAATTAGCGTCTGTTTCGTCAGACTCATTATTGCTAGGGTTATTTGTTTTTTCGGGACGCATTTGAGGAAAAAATAATACATCCTGAATAGACACTTGATTGGTCATTAACATACACAACCTGTCAATCCCAATACCAATACCAGAAGTAGGCGGCATACCATATTCAAGTGCGCGTAAAAAATCGTAGTCAATAAACATGGCTTCGTCGTCGCCGCGTGCCATTAATGCAGACTGTTCTTCAAAACGATCGCGTTGATCAATTGGATCGTTCAATTCAGAATAGGCATTGGCAATTTCTTTTCCATTTACCATCAACTCAAATCTTTCAACCAAACCTGCTTTGCTACGGTGCTTTTTGGTCAACGGGCTCATTTCAACAGGATAGTCAATAATAAAAGTTGGTTGGATATAGGTATGCTCACTAGTGGCACCAAAAATTTCGTCGATCAATTTTCCTTTTCCAATATTATTCGGAACATCAATTTTAAGTTCTTTGCAAACAATGCGCAATCCGGCTTCGTCTTTATCACTTACATCAATTCCCGTATTTTCTTTAATGGCATCATGTATGCTAATACGCTTGAAAGGTGCTTTAAAGCTGATGGTTTTGTCTCCAACAGGTAATTCTGTTGTGCCGTGTAAAGCCAAAGCAATTTTTTCAAATAATTGTTCGGTGGTTTCCATCATCCAGAAATAATCTTTGTAAGCAGTGTACCATTCTAGTACGGTGAATTCTGGATTGTGCGTGCGATCCATTCCTTCGTTTCTAAAATTTCTACTAAACTCATACACCCAGTCGAAACCGCCAACAATCAGGCGCTTTAGGTACAATTCATTGGCAATACGTAGGTATAATGGAATATCAAGTGCATTGTGGTGTGTGATAAAAGGACGAGCAGCAGCACCACCTGGAATGCTTTGTAGCACCGGGGTATCTACTTCTAGTGCACCTTGTGTATTTAAGAACTCACGAATGGTATTTACCAGTTTGGTTCTTTTTACAAAAGTGTCTTTTACCTCGGGGTTAATAATTAGGTCTGCATAGCGTTGGCGATACCTAAATTCAGGG
>CAIKZP010000091.1 GCA_903831935.1 uncultured Bacteroidota bacterium
AAAACTTTTATCTACCGCAGAATTCACTTCGGTACGTTTTCCTAAAATGGCATCTGCTTCATTAAATAGAAAAATTGCATCCTTAGAAAAACTCTTTCTGCATTTTGCGTATTCGGCAAATGAAGCCTGCAATTGCTTTTCACTTTCTCCAACAAATTTCGATTGTATTCTGCTTACTTCAAAAAAACAAACAGGACGTCCAGTACTTTTAGCCCATTGCATGACAGAAGATGTTTTACCACCGCCTGCAACACCGCTTAATAAAATTGTAAGGCCACCTTTCATTCCTTTGTCTTTTAAACGCGTAATTAGTTTATTGTAATTATCGTTTTCTAAAGCCCGAGAAATCGTTTCTAATTGTTTGCCCTCCGTTGCATTATAAAACAATTTTTCTTCCGTAATTTTTTCAGGCATAATTAGCGTAGAATATTTTGGATGAAAAACGTTTACTGCCATTTCTTGGTATCCGCCTAACAACATTTCTTGTGCAGTGTCAGACAGTTTTACAAAATTCATAAACGAAAACATATCATCGGAAAAAATTATTAAGTCTTTTAAAATTAACGTGCATTTACTTTCTTTAACCTGGCGCTTATATCTTAACCTATCTTGAATATCAGAAAATACTTCTTTAATAATTTTATCCAAATTAATTTCTTCGGCGCCTTCAATATGTTCAATGCAAATGTCTAGCACCAAACTCAAATCATAATTATTTAAACCCTCTTGCGATAACAACCATTCTACCGCAGGAAATGATTTATTCGATTCAAGTAATAAACGAATTTCTGTACCCAATTCATTCGTTGATAATACAGCGTCCATGCGTTTAACTATCAACTCTCTGGCTTCAGACAATAACGATACAAAACTGTCAACCTTTGGAGTATCAAGTAAGTTGCTATCTCCTTTCATCACTGCATCTAATACTCTATCTTGTACACGAATATTTCTATTGTAATCGCTCTTTCTTTCGCAAGTAAAATCTTGGCGATTTACAAAAACAAAACGTCTTTCTAATAACTCCTCAATCGCTTCATTAAGATCGGCAATAACACACATCCGTTTACCAAAATAATCAATGAGCCTTTCGGTATCAACGGTTTTATCCCTTAAGCCACATTCAATAAAAGTAGCTAGTACAATAGACTGAAAATGGGTGATATTAAAAAAGTCTCTAATAACCAAAGACTCTGGCTCTAACTTAGCAAGTAGTGTTTCATTAATGTCCTTACCCCTTGTAGAGGTAACTAATTTTTGAACAGCCGATAATAGGTCTTTTGAAATAAGTTTATCTTTCATAACAGTGCGTTTTTGAGGGGCGTAAATTTGCAATTGTTCTACGAGAACTCAGCAAAAATTTTTGTTAACTTATGCAGATGTGCAGAAGTTAATTTTTGGTAAATAAAATGTGCACAACAGCAAAAACTATATGTTATTAAATTATATTATTAAACCTATATTATAGTATTTATAGGTTGCTGTTCCTGTTAAAAGGAAACGGTTTATTAACAAATAAACGGTGGAAGAATGGTGCAATATTATTTTTGAATTGCCGGCAGATTTTAATTAACCAAGTATGTAAAAAAGCTGTTAGTTCTCTAAACGGTTTAAAATAAGAAGGAAATGTGTTTATCAAGACAACTGAATTATTTCCATAAAAATTGATTTTATTTTTTCAATTTGTAGCGCCTGTGTGCCAGGTTCTAAATGTGCCGATAATCCTTCTTCAAAGTTTTCGTCCTGTTGAAATTCAACTACTGATTGCTTTAGGTATTCACGAACATTTTTCGGTGCATTATTTATTTGATGCGACATGTTGTTCCGCTTTAAATAGTTCTTTCATTAATTCCTCGCCCTTTTTAATTTCTCTCACCCTGCCAACTCTAAACACATCACAAATTGCCAGTAAGTCATATAAAATAGCATCTTGTTTAGCTGCTGCAATTGCTCCTGGGTATAATGGCTCAATGAACATTCCCCTTTTTTTACCAGAAATATCTGGCCATACATATGCTTCATCAGATGAAAAATACGGCACCATTATAGGAGCTGCATGAGCGGTTGGCATCCCTTTTACTAAACTACCGGGCTTCACCGGGAAAACATATTTTAGACCATTTTTTATAAATGAACCCAAGGCCATTTGGAACACCTTCCTTCTATCGCTACTTATAAGTCCCGCAAACTCCGATCGTGAAATCGACTCACTAATTTCGGATGGACTTAAAAACAAACTTGCCGCCAGGTCTTTGTTCTTCCATGGTCGGTCGCCTAAAGCTATAATCTTTAATAACACAGCTATATCATGCGGACGCATTCCATTATGTGCTTTCATGTCTTAAATTTTAATAAAGATATGTATTTATTTTCAATTCGCGAATCGCGAATATTAAGAATGATAAAATAATATAGGCAGAATGTTTATGATTTATAAACCCTAACCATTCTTACTACTCCTGTAAACAAGCCAGCAAAAACAAATCGCCATTTCGGTTGTCAAAAAAACCTCCCACAAAAATCACTCGCCACCTCTTTAAAAACCTAAATCCCTGGCAACAATAATGAATTCGATGGATTTAGGAAGAAATTAAAAAGGCAGAAAAAGAGGTTAAGCAATATTTAAAGAATAGTTTTCAATCGATGTTAATCGAAGAATATTTCTACCTAATTTTTAAACCTTTTTAAGCTTTAAAATAACACAGATATATTACCTCTTTATACTCTTGCAAAAGCAAGCAACAAACTATAGTTAGCCTTGTCAGCCAATTTCACTGCTTTGAGATAAGTTGTTCTAATATCACCTTCGTTGGAAAGTCTAGTTGTACCCCAACTGAACACAGAAAGGTTGTAAATTTTCTCAATAATTATATCAGCCATTAATCGACTATGCCTTCCGTTCCCATTTGGAAAACAATGTATACTTACCAGTTGATGCTTGAACCTAATCGCTATTTCATCAGGTGGGTA
>CAIKZP010000092.1 GCA_903831935.1 uncultured Bacteroidota bacterium
AACAACGTCCGCGTCTTGACCTTCGATTACTTGCAATAATTGTTGTTCGAGTGCGGATTTTTTTTGATTAAATTCCAAGGAATTCGCCGCGTTTTCTTCGTTTAGTTTTTTAAAATAATCACTCATTTAAATCTCTCCAAAAAGTTCTGGCTTAATTTGTTGGCGTGGAATGCCTGTTGCTATTTCAAGCTCTACAACTCTATCCGTAGGTATCTTTTTTGTAGATACCCAGAACGACACAGCCTGTGGCGTTAAATCAAGAGCTTTTGCAATCATCGTTTGGTTTCCCCTTTGCTTTATAAAATCAAAAATATCCATGTGTAATATCCGTTAAATCTAAACTTATTTAATCTTACAAGTAATTCTTTACTTAATCAATAAAAAACTAACAATAAATTCTTCCATTGTTTTTACAAAATTTACTTGTAATACTTAATAAAACCATGTTGCTACGGGTTTATTTTTAATAAATGGGGGGAAGCATGAAAACCGACGAACAAGAAGATTCAATAAAAAGAATTGAGATAGGAAAGCGAATTGCGAGAGCGATAAAATTATCTGATTTTAATAACACGGACATTGCGAAAATAATGGAAGTATCGCCGCAATCTGTCCAGCAATGGACAAATGGAAAGACTTCACCAAAACTTGTGCAACTGCCAAAGTTGGCAAAGATATTAAATGTTACGGTTTCTTATATTATATTAGGCGAGGAAAATTTTACTGCTGTAAGGCAGAATATATCGGCATCATCTGAATCAAGTGAAGTTACAAAGTATCTGAATGGATTGACAGCCGAGCAGAGAGAAGAAAAGATAACTGAAATAAAAGACCTATTTTTAAATAATATAAAAATAATGAACGAGCTTAACTACAACAATAGTAATCATGCCTAAAACCGACAAACCCGCAACCGAAAGGAAGCGGGTTTTTTTTGGCATAAAATAAAAACAGGACTAAGATAATGGCAGAAAATAAACAGCAAGATACTCAAAAACCTGCAACCGATAAAATTGCACCGTTAAGCCAAGAGATTAAACGCGAAAATTTTATTGCAGATACAACCAAGCCACCTCCGAGAGTTCCAGAAAAGGACAGTAAAAATGAACGTAGATGACGAAAAACATGATTTACTTTTTGGCGTAAGGCGTTCCATTCGCTATCACAATCGCCGCCGTCAATTTTTTGAAACATTTAACTCTAGCGTGACGGCTCTATCATTAGTTTTTAGTTCAGCGACCGTTTACGGTGTTTTGCAATCGCACAATATAGCTCTAATTGCGGGTTCAGTTGTCACCATGCTTACAGCAATAAACTTAGTAATTGGTAGCGCGAAAAAAGCGAGTTTGCATCATGAATTAAGCCGTCGTTTTTTAACGCTAGAAAAGAAAATGCTTTTACAGCCAGATATTGAAAGTATGAAATTATGGACGGAGGAGCGACTTGATATTGAAGCTGACGAGCCGCCAATTTTACGAGTGTTGGATTTGATCTGTCATAATGAGTTAGCGCGTGCAATGGGATACGATAAAAAATACTTTGCTGATGTTTCATGGTATCAGCGGCTATGCTCAAATTTCTTTGATATTCGAGAACACGCGATAAGTTAAGCCAACAACCCGCTACGGCGGGTTTTTTAATGTCCACTTCCACAGCCGCTTAACAGCGGTTTTTTTGTGCTTGTGGTTTAT
>CAIKZP010000093.1 GCA_903831935.1 uncultured Bacteroidota bacterium
AAAGAGCTATAAAACGTAAACTTTTACCCTGTGAAAGATATTGTCCAATCAATTCCCTTTCATCGATACTTAACCTTTGATATTTATTCATTACAACAATTTAACTTAGTTAAACTGTTGCGTTAAATATTTGAACCTAAGTAATTTAATCTTTCAATCATGTCTTTAAATAAAACCGATATATATGTTTTTGCTCACTGGATGGAATTTGATGAACCTGTTTTAATGGGTGTACTTTCTGCACTACAAGCCAAAGGAAAAAAAGCATTCAGTTTTGAATATGATAGAGCCTGGTTATCTACTAAAAATAAATTTTTAATTGACCCTGATATTCAATTTTTCAGTGGGCCACAATACGCAAATGGCAAAGATAATTTTGGTGTTTTTTTCGATAGTATGCCAGATACATGGGGTAGAACACTTTTAAAAAGAAGAGAAGCAATTAGGGCTGCAGATTTGAAAGTAAAAGCAAACACTTTATATGATATTGATTTTCTTTTAGGTGTTTATGACGAAAGTAGAATGGGCGCTTTAAGATTTAAATTAGCGCTTGATGGAGACTTTTTAGATAATAATAAAACACGCGCAACTCCCCCATGGGCTTCTATTAGAGCATTACAGCAGGCGGCTGTAAGTTTTGAACAGGATGAGCAAAATACCGAATCAAAAAAATGGTTAGAGATTTTAATGGCTCCTGGATCTTCTTTAGGCGGTGCTAGACCTAAAGCTAATATTATAGATACAGACAATAGTTTATGGATTGCTAAGTTTCCTTCAAAAGCAGATAAAATAAATAAAGGTGCTTGGGAATATGTGGCTTATTTATTAGCCAAAGATGCAGGTGTTATGATGGCATCAAGTAGAATTGAAAAAATTATTGGCAACTACCATACCTTTTTTACAAAACGATTTGATAGAATTAATGGTGGTAGAATTCACTTTGCATCTGCAATGACAATGACTGGCAATAATGAGGATACTATTAAAGAAAATCCTGCAAGCTATTTAAACATTGCAGAATTTATTAGTAATCATGGTGTAAATATTGAAGCGAATCTTCATCAATTATGGCGTAGAATTATTTTCAATATTGCAATTTCAAATACCGATGATCATTTAAGAAATCATGGTTTTGTTTTAACTGCACAGGGGTGGGAATTATCTCCTGCTTATGATATCAATCCGTCTATTGATAAAGATGGATTAGCTCTAAATATTGATAACAATAATAACGCCCTAAGTTTTGAATTAGCATATAGTGTTGGCGATTATTTTAGATTGAACAAAAATCAAATGGATACAATAGTGTCTGATATTGAGTCCTCCGTAAAAAATTGGAAAAACCTTGCAAATGAAATTGGCATTCCAAGATCTGAGCAGGAATTAATGAGTAAGGCGTTTATGTAGGCTTTAATTATTTGGCCGATTTAATAAAATCAAACACCCATCCCCATAACTTAAAAAGCGGAAATTATTATCAAGTGCATGTTGGTATAATCGTTTCCAGTCTGTGCCTATGAGTGCAGATACTAGTAATAACAATGTAGATTGTGGTTGATGAAAATTGGTGATGAGTCCTTGACAAATTTTAAATGAATAGCCCGGTGCAATGATAATTTGAGTTTTGGTTAAGAGCGTTTTTAACTGATTTTTTTGCATCCATTTTTTGAGTGATTCAAGTGCGGTTACTGCATTGATTGCTGCTAGATTTTCTTGATAGGGATCCCATTGTTGAATAGTTAAATCTGCTATTGCAATACTTGGTTGTTGCATTGTTTTTATTCCTAACCAATACAAACTTTCTATACTGCGCATTGACGTGGTGCCTACGCACACAATGGTTTCAGGCATTTGCGCAAGTAAGCTATCAATGAGTGTAATAGATACTTCCATAAATTCTGCATGCATTTCATGCTCGGCAATAGTATTTGTTTTTACTGGTTTAAATGTGCCTGCACCAACGTGTAAGGTTACAAATTGGTGGCGTATATTTTTGGTTGATAAATGATTAAAAATAGTTGGCGTAAAATGCAATCCTGCAGTGGGTGCTGCTACCGATCCTTCGTGTACGGCATAGATGGTTTGATATCGTTCTTGATCTGAAATTTCTGCTGCTCTATTTAAATATGGTGGCAATGGTATGAGCCCGGCATGGTAGAGTAATTCTGCAAAACTCATGTTGGTATCCGTCCAAGTAAATTCAATTGTATAATCTTCATTGCCCCTACTTATTTGTTTGGCTTGAAGCGTGATGGTGTTATTGTTATGCGATATTGTTTTTGTTAAAAAGGGTTCCTTCCATTTTTTAGCGCCTCCCACCAAACATTTCCACCAAACCTTTCCTTTTTGTTGCATGGCGGTACTAATATCGGGATACTGTTCATCGGGTTCGAGGCAAAAAATTTCAATGCCACCCCCTGTAGCTTTTTGAAACAACAATCGGGCTGCTACTACTTTGGTATTATTAAATATCAACAAACTATTGGCGGGTAAGTATTCGTGCAACTGTAAATAAGTATCCTCCCTCATTTTTCCTGCCTCATACACCAATAATTTACTCAAATGGCGCTCGGAAAGCGGGTATTTGGCAATTTTTTCCTCGGGTAAGGGATAATTATAATCAACAATGCGAATGTCTTTTGGGTGCATAACTGCAAAAGTAGGTGAATCTGTTTATTCTGTTTTGCCCAATTTTTGGCTAAAATGGGCCATTTTTTGGCAATTATGGGTCTTTTTTGGCTAAAAATGCCTGTTTTTTGGTTGTTTTTAGGCTTATCCACACTAATCCACAGTACAATCACATGGGTTTCTGCTAAAATTGGCTGTAACTATTGCTGCCATTGGCTTATAGCCTGTTTTTTCTTGTGGATAAATACAGGTGCTTCAAATGATGGTTTAAAGTGGGAAAAAGTGTTATTTTGTGTTAACAAGTGGTAAAAAAGTAAAAACTAATTAACAAATGCAAGGATTTCATGGAGAATATGAAGCAACGGTAGACGCGAAAGGTCGCTTTCTACTTCCTGGCGGACTGAAAAAACAGTTGCCGGAAGGAGAGAGTCGCTTTATCCTCAGCCGTGGTTTCGAAAAATGTCTCACATTATATCCTTTAAAAAGTTGGGAACTCATTATTGCTAAAATTAGCAAATTGAATGATTTCGATCCTAAGGTACGCCAATTCCGCCGTCAGTTTTTGGGTGGAGCTACCGAAATTGAATTGGATGGCGCAGGTCGTATGTTATTGCCTGGTACGCTTCGTGAATTTGCAGGTTTAAATAAAGACATCGTTTTGGCCGCAGCCCTTGATCGTTTTGAAATTTGGGATGCTTCTAAATATACTCAGCTCTTTGAAGATTTTTCACCCGATGCTTTCAGTAATCTGGCGCAGGAAGTGATGGCAGAAAAAGGAGATAACAATAACAGTTGAATTTAATCGGGTTTTTTTTATGAGTACTTCTACCAATTCCGATTTAAATTTTTCTCCTCTTGCCAACGACTACCACGTGCCTGTTATGTTTCAGGAAGCGTTAGATGGCTTATCCATTAAACCAAACGGCATTTATGTTGATTGCACTTTTGGTGGTGGTGGTCATAGCAGGGGAATTTTAAGTAGGCTTAATGAGCAAGGAAAATTATTTGCCTTCGATCAAGATGCCGATGCCAAACAAAACCTGCCCAATGATAGTCGGATTGTTTTTGTGCCTGCCAACTTTAAACATCTTCAGCGGTTTTTGCGCTTGAATCATGTTACTAAAGTGGATGGTATTTTAGCCGATTTGGGTGTGAGTAGTTATCAGTTTGATGAAGGGGATCGTGGATTTTCTATTCGCTTTGATGGTCCTTTAGACATGCGAATGGATAGGCGCCAAGCTTTATCTGCTGCGGATATTATTGAAAAATATACAGAGCAACAATTGCACAAATTATTTGAGCAATACGGCGAAGTAACAAATTCTATTACACTTGCTAAACACATTGTTCACCAGCGCAAACAATTGCCTGCAAAAACAATTCAACAGTTTAAAGCTTTAATTAGTGCGGTAGTAAAAGGGAATCCTAATAAATACTTAGCACAAGTTTTTCAGGCTTTGCGTATGGAAGTGAACGACGAAATGGGTGCACTAAAAGAAATGTTAGAACAAGTGCCTGCTTTGTTAAACCCCGGTGGACGTGTTGCTATCATTACGTTTCACTCAATTGAAGATAGGTTAGTGAAGAATTTTTTTAAGCAAGGAACTTTTGAAGAGCTACAAGATAATCCCCTGATTTCTGTGGAGCGCGAAAAAATCTTAAAAATAATTACCAAAAAACCAATGGTTGCTGGAGCTAATGAATTAAAAATAAATAAGCGGAGCAGGAGTGCTAAGCTAAGAGTTGCAGAAAGAGAATCTTATTAATAAAATAGTTGCATAAAAATAATTCATATTGGCTACCACAATAAATACTAGTACTTCTAAAAACCCGCTCAAAGGGCTTTTTAACTACCAGTGGATAGTTAGCAATATTCCTTTCTTTTTATTTCTAACCGCACTTACTGTTTTGTACATAGCCAATGGTCATAGCGGCGATAAAATTGTTCGAAAAATTAATACAACCAATAACGAATTAAAGGAATTGCAATTTGAATATAAAACTTTAAAAAGTGAAGTGATGTTTAAGAGTGAGGAGGCAGAAGTGTTGAAAGCTGCTACACCATTGGGTTTGAAGATTAGTAGAGAAACGCCGCAGCGTTTAAAGGTTAAATAAGAATTGAATAATAAGAATATATTTTTTTAACAACGTACAGCTTTTGCCGTAGAAAAAAATGGAAGTAAAACACGACATACTCTGGAGGGTTTATCTCAGTTTTATACTGGTGATAATAGTATGTGTGGCTATTTTTAGCAAGGCAGTTTATATACAACAAGTACAAGGCGCTCATTGGAGAAGTATGAGTGATAGCCTTCACCAACGCATTGATTCTTTAGAAGCCGAACGCGGAACAATTTTTAGCGAAGACGGTCAAATGCTTAGCACCAGTATTCCGCAGTTTGATTTATTCATTGATTTTAGAGTTGATTATTTGCACGAAAAAAATGGTATTCATTTTAGAAATAATGTTGACTCTCTTGCGTATTATTTAGCCAATTTATTTAAAGACCGTTCTGCAGAAAGTTATGCGCAAGTATTTAAACAAGCTTACGCCGATAACGAACCTTATTTTGAGCTCCATAAAAAAACAACTTTTCTCGAGTACGAAATTTTACGCAAGTTTCCTTTGTTTAAAGACGGACGCTACAAAAGCGGTTTGATTGTAAATGAAAGAAATATCCGACTAAATCCTTTTGGTATTTTAGCATTTAGAACTATTGGTTTAGACAGAGAAAGTTCTAAAGTAGGGCTAGAAAAAACCTATGATAGTGTTTTAAAAGGTCGCGACGGAAAGCAATGGGTACGCAGCATTGCGGGTGGTGTGAAGGTTCCTGTTAACGACGAATATATTGTTGAACCAGAAACAGGTAAAGACATTATTAGCACTGTTGATGTGTTCATTCAAGAGATTGCCGAAAATGCATTGTTGCGCATGTTACAAAAAAATGATGCCGACCATGGTTGCGCTATTGTAATGGAAACCAAAACCGGAAAAATAAAAGCAATTGCCAATTTAGGAAGGGGTAGCAATGGTAATTATTGGGAAGATTATAATTATGCCATTAGTCCTTCGGAACCTGGATCTACTTTTAAATTGGCTACTTTATTGGCTTTGTTAGAAGATAAAAAAGTTACGCTAAATAATATTGTAGACTTAGAAGGCGGCATTTGGAAATATGCTGGACTTACTGTTTTTGATTCTGAACAAAAAGGTCAAAGACAAGTAACCGTTAAACAGGCTTTTGAATTGAGTTCTAATGTGGGTATGGCTAAATTGGCTATATCAGGATATGCTACGCAACCTTGGCAGTTTATTAATCAGTTGAAAAAAATGCAACTCGATACTTTAACTGGAATTGATTTAGTTGGTGAAATAGGACCCACTATTTATAAGCCAGGTAATAAAATTTGGGGCCCTAGTTCTATTCCTTGGATGGCTTTTGGTTATAATTTATTGATCTCTCCTTTGCAAACACTTACACTCTATAATGCAATTGCTAATCAAGGAAAAATGATGCGTCCATACTTGGTTTCTGCTATTAGAGAAGAAGGGGTGTTGATTAAAGAAATTAATCCTGTTACGGTGCACGAATCGGTTTGTTCTAACCAAACACTTGGGTTATTAAAATCTTGTTTAGAAGGTGTTTGTACACAAGGAACGGCTAAAGAATTATTTAAAAATAGTTTGTATCCGGTGGCTGGAAAAACAGGTACTGCATTAATTGCTAATAACAACAAAGGCTATGCCGATAAAATTTACCAGTCTTCATTTGCTGGGTATTTTCCGGCAAATAATCCGCAATATACTTGTGTGGTAGTGATTAAAAATAAACCACATGCTGCAGTGTTTTATGGTGCAGCTGTTGCGGGTCCGGTGTTTAAAGAAATTGCCGACAGATTATACAGCACTTATGTAAAACAAAGTGTAACACCACAACCCATTGCACAAAAAAACGATAGCACTACTTTAAGTTATTCGGGTTCTAAAAAAGAAATGGTACGTGTTTTATCGGCCTTGCATATTCCTTTTAAAGATTCAAGTTTAAATGCGCAATGGGCTAGTGTTAATGGAAATACTAAAAGTGTTACAACTACTGCAAATACAATTGATGCAAGAATAATGCCTACACTAAAAGGGATGGGTTTAAAAGATGCAGTGTATTTGTGTGAGAATATGGGATTGCGTTTAAGTGTTAAGGGTAAAGGAAAAGTAATGGCACAATCTATTGTAGCTGGGCAAGCAATTAATAAAGGAACCATTGTAGCATTAGAATTGAATTAAAATAGTTATGGCAAAATTGCAAGACATATTGTACAAAGTTCGTATTAAGGAAGTGCATGGTAGCACCAACCTTGAGGTGAATGCTATACAAATAGATTCGCGCAAAGTGTTGAAGGGAGCGGTTTTCGTTGCCATTACTGGTGAACAACAAGATGGTCATTTATATATTAACAAAGCGATTGAATTGGGTGCACGCGCTATTGTTTGCGAAACACTTCCTACTTTATTAAACGATGGGGTTACCTATATTTTGGTAACTAATTCAAATGAAGCGGTGGCTTATATGGCCAATCAGTTTTATGATGCACCTAGTTCCAAATTAAAATTAGTTGGCGTTACTGGTACAAACGGAAAAACAACAATTGCTACTGTATTATTTAAACTCTTTACACAATTAGGTTATACCTGTGGTTTAATTAGCACGGTTCAAAATCAAATTGCCAATACAATTATTCCTGCTACACATACCACGCCAGATGCGGTGAATTTAAATGCGTTATTGCGTAATATGTTAGATGCTGGATGCACCCATGTTTTTATGGAATGTAGCAGTCATGCTATTAATCAACACCGCATTACTGGCTTGCATTTTACCGGTGGTTTGTTTAGTAATATTACCCACGACCACCTCGATTACCACAAAACTTTTGAAGAATATATTAAAGTTAAAAAACGCTTTTTTGACGGGCTTAGTGCTTCGGCTTTTGCTATTTCAAATGCCGATGACAAGCGTGGTGCTGTGATGTTGCAAAATACAATGGCCAAACAATTTTACTATAGCCTTAAAACAATGGCTGCCTTTAAAGGTAAAATTTTAGAAAATGGTTTGCAAGGTTTGGTGATGTTGGTGAATGATAAAGAAGTGCATTTTAGATTGATTGGTGAGTTTAACGCCTACAATATTTTGGCTATTTATGGTGCGGCTATTTGTTTGGGCGAAGACAGTCAAACAGTACTAACCGTAATGAGCATGCTTACTAGTGCAGAAGGTCGTTTTGATTATACCATTAGCCCTAATAATGTAATTGGTATTGTTGATTATGCGCATACACCAGATGCTATTGAAAATGTATTGGCTACTATAAAAAAATTACGCAAAGGCTACGAGCAAGTGATTACAGTGATAGGATGTGGTGGTGATAGAGATAAAACCAAAAGACCTATTATGGCCGCTGCTGCTGCGGGTTTGAGCGATAAAGTTATTCTTACTTCCGATAACCCTCGTACAGAAGATCCCGAAGAAATTTTACGCGAAATGGAAGCTGGTTTAAATACTGCTGCAAAAAGAAAAACCATTACAATAGCCGATAGAAAAGAAGCAATTGCCATGGCGGTTCAATTGGCTAAGCCAGAAGATATTATTCTTATTGCAGGTAAGGGGCACGAAAAATACCAAGAAATACAAGGGGTAAAACATCCTTTTGATGACAAAGAAATATTGCGTTTACTTTTTGAATCCACACAAAATAAATAATCCAAACTATGTTATACTATTTGTTTAATTGGCTTAATAAATCTTTTCATATTCCTGGCGCAGGATTGTTTCAATTTCTGTCGTTCAGAATTGCCATGGCTGTTGTGTGCTCTTTGTTGATTGCAACTGTATATGGC
This sequence comes from uncultured Bacteroidota bacterium, assembly GCA_903831935.1. Lineage (GTDB taxonomy): Bacteria > Bacteroidota > Bacteroidia > Chitinophagales > Chitinophagaceae > Sediminibacterium. The sequence continues at coordinate 8,522 of CAIKZP010000093.1, forward strand.
AAAAGAATTATTCTATTACTACAAAAGAAACAAATAGGAGAATCGGTTCGTGATTTGGGTTTGGCTGGTCAAGAACAAAAAAGAGGTACTCCTACCATGGGTGGTATTATAATATTGATTAGTATTTTAATTCCTACTTTATTATTTGCCAATTTAGACAAAGTATATATCCGCTTAATGATTTTGTGCACAGTATGGTTGGGCGTGATTGGTTTCTTAGATGATTTATTTAAAATTCGTGCAAGAAAAGCAGCGCAAAATAAAAACGTAAAATATATTAAAAGCGATAGTGATGGATTGGCGGGTATTTCAAAAATTATTGGTCAGGTTGGTTTAGGGATTATCATTGGTATTACACTATACTTTAGCAATGCAGTTACAGTAGAGCGCGAAGTAATTACTACCACCCATGCACAATTACAAAAAGGCGAAAGACTTTCTAAAGATTCTAATATTATTATTCGTACACTCAATGGTGTTGAGAAAAAGTTTGTAAAAGTACAAACACCTATTACTACTATTCCATTTGTAAAAAACCACGAGTTTAATTATAGCAAATTAATTTCTTGGATAGGTACTGGTGCCGAAAAATACACTTGGATTGTTTATGTGCTGATTGTAATATTTATTGTTACAGCAGTATCTAACGGTGCCAATTTAACCGATGGTTTAGACGGACTAGCAGCAGGCGTGAGTGCCATTATTGGCGCGGGTATTGGCGTATTTGTATACGTAAGTGGTAACTATATTTTTGCCGATTATTTCGATGTAATGTACATACCTAATTTGGGTGAGCTATCTATTTTTGTGGGCGCATTTGTAGGTGCTTGTATTGGATTTTTATGGTACAATGCCTATCCTGCCCAAGTATTTATGGGCGATACCGGATCATTGGCACTTGGTGGTATTATTGCTTCGCTTGCATTCATTGTTCGCAAAGAATTATTGATTCCTATTTTTTGTGGCGTGTTTTTAATTGAAGATGTAAGCGTAATTATTCAGGTAGCATATTTTAAATACACCAAAAAGAAATTTGGCGAAGGGAAGCGTGTGTTTTTAATGAGTCCGCTTCACCACCACTATCAAAAGAAAGGATTTCACGAAAATAAAATTGTATTACGTTTTTGGATTGTTACCATTTTACTAGTAGTAGCAAGTATTGTAACACTAAAAATTAGATAAGCATTATGAACACTATTCATCAAACTAACCCAATTCAAACTACTGCCTCTGGCATTGGTATGGGTATACGTTTGGTGATTCTAGGATCTGGCGAATCTGGAATTGGTGCTGCTTTACTAGCCAAACAAAAAGGCTATGAAGTATTTGTGAGTGATGCTGGTGCAATTAAACCTAATTATAAAACCGAATTAGAAAACAACGGAATTGATTTTGAAGAATTGGGTCATACAGAAGCCTTGATTTTAAATGCAAAAGAAATTGTAAAAAGCCCTGGTATTCCTGAAAAAAATCCATTGGTAAAAATCATTCGCGAAATAGGTATTCCGGTTATTAGTGAAATAGAATTGGCGTATCGATTTAAAGGAGATAGTAAAATTATTGCTATTACAGGTAGCAATGGTAAGAGCACTACTACTTCTTTAATTTATCATATCTGTGTTACAGCTGGTTTAGACGCAGCATTGGTTGGCAATATTGGTTTTTCATTTGCGCGTCAAATTGCTGAAGCACCCAAAGATTGGTACATAGCAGAAATCAGTTCTTTTCAATTAGACGATATAAAACTGTTTAGACCCAATGTGTCTATTTTATTAAACATTACCGAAGACCATTTAGACCGATACGAATACAAATTTGAAAACTATATCAACAGCAAATTTAGAATCATCCAAAACCAAACCATGGAAGATGCTTTTATTTATTGTGCTGATGATTTAGTCATTGAAAAAAAATTGCGAACACTAACCATCCATACTAACCCATTACCATTCTCTATGAAACAAGAACTAAAAAAAGGCGGCTACATCAAAGGCGATCAGATGATGCTGAGAATCCAAGAAGAAAGAGTAAGCATGAGTATTTACGATTTTGCCTTAAAAGGTAAACACAACAACTACAACACCATGGCAGCAGGCATTGCAGCAGCAACAATTGGCATTAGAAAAGAAAAAATTAGAGAAGCGGTAAACAATTTTCATAGCCTAGAACATCGCATGGAATTTGTTGCAATGGTTCGTGGCGTTGAGTTTGTTAACGATAGTAAGGCAACCAATGTAAACAGCACTTGGTATGCATTAGAAAGTATGAACAAGCCAACTATTTTGGTACTTGGTGGTACCGACAAGGGTAACGATTATACTTTAATTGCCGAACTAATGAAAGAAAAAGTGAAAGCAATTGTTTGCATGGGTGTTGATAATAAAAAAATTATTGATGCTTTTAAAGGACTTGTTCCTGTAATTGTTGAAACTGATTCTGCAAAGAAAGCAGTGGATGCATCTTTTGCAATTGCCGAAAAAGGCGATGTGGTTTTGTTAAGCCCAGCATGTGCAAGTTTCGATTTATTTAAAAATTATGAAGATCGCGGAACGCAGTTTAAAGAAGCTGTGAAGGAGTTGTAATTTTTAAAAATAAATTAGTGAATCTATTTTAATTAAATAATCTAGAAAGTTTCAAAAAATTTATTTTAAGAATTTGGTAAATAGTTAGTAGGATTTTTTATTAATCAATTACATGAACGAATTAAATGATACCCTCTTTTCGCAAATGCCTACCATTGGTGGCATGCGTGGCCAACTAGTTAACCGAACTAGGGGTGATAAATACATTTGGGGTATTGTAATTATTCTTTCGTTGATTTCTATTTTGGTAGTGTATAGTGCCACTGGTTCTTTGGCCTATAAAATGAACAAGGGAAACACCAATTGGTACTTATTTAAACAAGTATCGTTTTCCTTGATTGGGTTTGTGCTTATTTATTTTTTACATCGCATTAATTATACCATTTTTTCGAGGGTGGCTACTATTTTATTTTGGGCTTCAATTCCTTTATTATTATACACACTTTTATTTGGTGCAAAAATTAATGAAGGTAGCCGTTGGATTAAAGTGCCCATCATTAATTTAACCATTCAAACCAGCGATATGGCTAAGCTGGCTTTGTTCATGTATTTGAGTAAATTATTAAGTAAGAAGCAAGAAGTAATTAAAGATTTTAAAAAAGGATTTTTACCCGTCATATGGCCAGTAGCAGTTATTTGTGGATTAATTATGCCGGCTAATTTATCGAACGCATTATTAACGGGTGCTACTTCTTTATTGTTGTTGTTTATTGGCAGGGTGAGTATGAAACATATTATGCTGGTAATTCTTATTGCCATGATTCCGGTAGGGTTTATTATATCGGTGGCAGTAATGACCTACACAACTAAGCCAGACGATTCGGGTAAAGCACAAGTGGGTATTGAAAAAGTAAAATCATTCGGACGTTTTGGAACATGGGTTAAGCGTGTTCAAGATTTTATTTATGCCAAAGACAAAGAAACACCTTACCAAGTGCAGCAAGCAAAAATTGCTATTGCAAATGGTGGTATTATTATGGGCTTAGGACCAGGCAATAGTAGACAAAGAAATTTTTTACCACAAGCCTACAATGATTTTATTTATTCCATTATTATAGAAGAGTACGGACTATTTGGTGGGGCCGTAATTATGTTTATTTATATTGTTTTTTTATTTAGATGTATTCGAATTTTTAGAAAATGTCCGTATGCATTTGGGGCTTTTTTAGCGCTAGGTTTGAGTTTTACGCTAGTGATTCAAGCCGTTGCAAATATGGCGGTTAACGTAAACTTAGTTCCTGTAACTGGGGTAACATTACCACTAGTTAGTATGGGTGGCAGTTCGTTTTTATTTACTTGTTGTGCCATTGGATTGGTTTTAAGTGTGGCAAGAAACGTAGAACAATTAGAAGGAAAAGAACCAGCTCCTGTGCCTTTAGAAACCGTTGCTTCGGCAGCAGCGAATGAATCACCTGCAGAATTTATTGTGTAAAAATGGCAAAGAAATTTATCATCGCAGGGGGCGGAACTGGAGGGCATATTTTTCCTGCCATTGCTATTGCCAATGCGTTGAAAGTTTTGCAACCCGATGCTGAATTTTTATTTGTGGGTGCAAAAGGTAAAATGGAAATGGAAAAAGTGCCACAAGCAGGTTTTAATATTATTGGAATTACAATTGCAGGTTTTGATAGGGCTTCTTTATTAAAAAATATATTGCTGCCCTATAAATTAGTACGTAGCTTTTTAGAGACGAAAAAAATATTTAAAAACTTTACACCCGATGCGGTGATTGGCGTTGGTGGCTATTCTTCGTTTCCGGTTTTAAAATATGCCCAACTAAAAAATATTCCAAGTTTTATTCACGAGAGTAATTCTTTTGCAGGAAAATCAAATCAATTATTGGCAAAAAAAGCTACCCGCATTTTTGTGTCAATGCCAGGGATGGAAAAGTTCTTTCCGGCAAATAAAATAGTTGTGTCTGGAAATCCTATTCGTCAATCCATTGCGCATTTGTCTATTTCTAGAGCAGCAGCTTTGGCGTTTTTTAATTTAAATCCTAATAAAACAACCATATTAGCAATGGGTGGAAGCCTTGGTGCTAGAAGCATTAACCATGCTATTGCAAAAAATATTACAGCATTTGAATTAAACGATTTGCAATTGATTTGGCAAACGGGTAAAACAACTGCCGACCAATATATTAAAGTAGCATCGGGCCATCATAATATTTGGGCAGATGCATTTATTACCGATATAGATAAAGCGTATGCAGCTGCAGATATTGTTATTAGTAGGTCTGGTGCCATGGCAGTAACTGAATTATGTGTTACTGGAAAGCCTACTGTATTTGTGCCTTTTCCTTTGGCTGCCGAAGACCACCAAACGCATAATGCAATGAGTTTGGTAAATAAACAAGCCGCCTTAATTGTTACAGATGCCAATGCTAATAAAGATTTGGTTGATACTGTTATACAATTAGCCAATAACAAATTATTGCAAGCACAGTTTGCTGAGAATGCAAAAGCCTTAGCCATAACCAATGCAGATATCATTATTGCCAACGAAATTCTAAGCCTGATTTAGTGAATAAATTAAGTACCATACAAAAAATTTATTTCATTGGCATTGGAGGCATTGGCATGAGCGCGCTTGCCCGATATTTTTTATCAAAATCGGTAGAAGTGTTTGGTTACGATAAAACACCAACACCGCTAACACGCAGTTTAGAAGCAGCAGGCATTGCTATTCATTACGAAGAAAATATTAATTTAATTCCAAAAGATGTTGATGCGGTGGTTTATACGCCAGCTATTCCTGCAACACATGCCGAACTGGTTTATTATAGAGATAATCATTACACAGTTGTAAAACGTAGCGATGTATTGCAATGGATTACCGAAGCCTCTTTTAATATTTGTGTAGCTGGTACGCATGGTAAAACAACTGTAAGCTCAATGGTGGCGCATATTTTACGCGATAGTGATTTTGGTTGTAATGCGTTTTTGGGTGGGATTGCTGTAAATTATCAAACTAATTTTTGGAGTAACCCAACCAATGTAGTAGTGGTTGAAGCCGACGAATACGACCGTAGTTTTTTAAAATTACTACCTGATATTGCCGTGATTACTTCTATGGATCCAGACCATTTAGATATTTACGGAACTGCCCAAGCAGTAGAAGATGCATTTATTGAATTTGCAACAAAAATTAAGCCTGGTGGATGTTTGGTAAGCCGATATGGTTTTAAAAGAGCGAGTGAATTAACAGCATTCAGTCAATTTACTTATAGTTTAAACGAAATTGAAGCAGATGTTTTTGCGCAAAATTTACAAGTAGTAGAGGGTAATTATTGTTTTGATGTGGTGGGCAAAACATTTTCTATTAAAGATATTATTCTGCCAATGGGCGGCTTGCACAATATAGAAAATGCTTTAGCAGCAATTATTGTGGCGAAGCATGTGGGTATTTCGGCCGATAAAATTCGTGCAGCGCTTGCCAATTTTAAAGGGGTTAAAAGACGTTTTGAATATCGTATTAAAACAAACAAGCAAGTACTTATAGACGATTATGCCCATCATCCACAAGAGTTGCGGGCATTGATTTCTGGCGTAAAAAGTTTGTATCCAAACCAACCAATGGTGCTTGTTTTTCAACCCCATTTATTTAGTAGAACCAAAGACCAAGCAACTGATTTTGCAGCGGTATTAGACCTTGCAGACCAAGTATTGTTATTGCCCATTTATCCTGCCCGTGAATTGCCAATGGAGGGAGTGAGCAGTGAATTATTATTGGGTAAAATGCAATTGTCTAACAAACAAATTATTCAAAAAGACCAACTAAGCAATTGGATGCAAGCAAACCAACCACCACTTGTGGTAATGGCCGGTGCTGGCGATATTGATGCCTTGGTAGAACCTGTTCAATCTATACTATTGTGCGAATAAGCTTTAAAAACATACCGTGGAAAAAGCGTTTCATTCAAACAGGATGGATTGTGTTGGGCTTGGGCACGATTGTTTTATTTGGTGCTGCTTTGCAAAAAAAAGCGCAGAAAATTTGTACCGGTATTCAGGTAGAAATTGCAGGTGCTGCTCAAAATATGTTTTTGGATGAAAAAGAAGTAACAGGCTTACTCAACTTGCAGCAACCAGTTGTAGGTAACAGTATGAATAAAACAGATTTGCGTGCTTTAGAAAGTTTTGTAGAGAAAAATAGTTGGATTCAAAACGCCGAAATGTATTTTGATAACCAACAAATATTACAAGTTAAAATAGTAGAAAGACAACCTGTTGCAAGGGTTTTTTTAATTGGCGGCGGATCTTTTTATGTAGACAGCGCTGGATTAAGACTTCCCTTGAGCGATAAAGTATCGGCCAGAGTGCCCGTTTTTACTGGCTTTCCATCGAGTCAACCCATTTTAGCTAAACCTGATAGCATTTTATTAGAAGGCATAGTTAATTTGGCGCAATATATTCAAGCCGATTCTTTTTGGATGGCGCAAATTGCCCAAGTGAACATTAATGGACAGTCTAATTTTGAACTAATTCCTATGGTGGGCAACCAACTTATTTTATTAGGAGACGGAGAATTATTAGATAAAAAATTTCATAGACTCAGTGCCTTTTACCAACAAGCATTATTGCAACAAGGATTAAATACCTACGAAAAATTAGATATCCGATTCGATAACCAAGTGGTGGCTGTTAAAACTGGTTCAGAAAAAATGCAAGTAGATTCGGCTAGGGCTAAAGAATTAATTGCACAACTGGCAAACAAAGTTCCTCCTATACCAACAACAACTGAACTAGAAAAAACTGAGCCGGTTATTAAAACAGAAACTAAACCGGTAATTAAGCCAGAAACCAAGCCAGCAGTAGCACCTGTCAATAAACCAGCATTAAAAAAAGACATAAAAACAGTTCCGCCAAAAGCAAAAATACTAGTTCCAAAAGCGGTACTGCCAGCAATAAAAAAACAAAACAATTAAAAGGAAATCAACTTATTAAACAATAAAACAACAATAATGCCGTTTACGAAAGGATAGAATAAAGAGATAGCTCCCTAAAGCTATTGCATCAACTCGATTTGATGGTTTTCTATTGCTCAGCGAATGGTTTTTAGAACAAACAACTAATTCTTTGCAAACAACTAAAACAGCTACTTTATGAATCACAATGAATCACCAATCATTGTTGGACTAGATATTGGAACAACTAAAATTGCCGCTATTGCTGGTAGAAAAAACGAGTTCGGAAAATTAGAAATCTTAGGTTTTGGACGAGCCAATAGCAATGGTGTACAACACGGTCAAGTGTTAAACATCGACCAAACCATTAAAGCTATCCAACAAGCTTTGGTTAATTGCTATGAGAGTAATAAAGACCTTGAAATAAGCGAAGTATATGTAGGTATTGCTGGCCATCATATTAAAAGTTTGCAAACCCGTGGCGATATTGTTCGTCAAGAGCCTGAAAATGAAATTCAAAGCTGGGAAATTGATCAATTGATTAACAACCAACGCAAAACTTTTATTCCTGCCGGCGACCAAATTATTGACGTGATTCCACAAGATTTTCATGTTGATAATATTCAAAATATTAAAGACCCAGTTGGTTTTAATGGCGTGAAAGTGGGTGCTAATTTTCATATTATTACTGGCGATAGAAATGCTATTCGCAATATTAATCGTGCCGTTCAACGTAGCGGTTTAGAAACCAAAGACCTTGTATTACAACCATTGGCTTCTGCTAGTGCTGTAATGAGTGAAATTGATATGGAAGCAGGTGTTGCTATTTTAGATATTGGTGGTGGAACATCTGATTTAGCAGTGTTTTATGAAGGTATTTTAAAGCATACGGCTGTTATTCCTTTTGGTGGAGAAAATATTACCAATGATATCCGCTTAGGTTTGGGTGTATTAAAAAGCCAAGCAGAAGCTATGAAAGTGCAGTTTGGTAGTGCCTTAGCCGACGAAGCAAAAGCAAATGCATACATTACTATTCCTGGTTTAAAAGGAATGCCTGCAAAAGAAATTAGTGTTAAAAATTTGGCTCAAATTATACAAGCTAGAATGAGCGAAATTTTAGATTTTGTAAGCTATCATTTAAAGCAAGTTGGTTTAGATAGCCGTGCATTGAATGGCGGTGTAATTCTTACTGGTGGCGGATCTCAGCTAAAACACTTAATTCAATTAACAGAATATACAACTGGTTTAAATGCGCGTATTGGTTTGCCAAACGAACATTTAGCACCTAACCATATTGAAGAGTTGAAAAAACCAATGTATGCAACATGTATTGGGTTGATATTAAAAGGTTATAGCGACTACGAACACAAATACAAAGAGTTTAGCGAAAAGTACAAAAAAGTAGAAGTGCCTAAAACACTTACGGTACCTACATCTGAAATTGTTCAACCAGTTACAGAAAAAGATACTCACGATATTACAGAAAGAAAAATGAAGTTCTGGGATAAGTTTAAGCACAACTTAATTGATATGTTTAAAGAAGAAGAAGACCAGATTATCAAATAATTCAAAATAATATTTGCGCAACTTTTTATTAAAATTTTTATTATGATTCATTTCGATCTTCCTAAACAGAAATCTTCTATCATCAAAGTTCTTGGTGTAGGCGGTGGCGGAAGTAATGCTGTTAACTTTATGTTTGCCCAAGACATTGAAGGGGTAGATTTTATTATTTGTAATACCGATGCAAAAGCGATTGAGCAAAGCAAGGTTCCCAATAAAATTCAGTTAGGACCACATCTTACACAAGGTTTGGGTGCTGGTGCAAATCCTGAAGTAGGTAAAAAAGCTACCGAAGAATCATTAGACGAAATTAAACGTATACTAGAAGTAAATACCAAGATGGCATTTATTTGTGTGGGAATGGGTGGCGGAACCGGTACAGGTGGCGCACCTATCATTGCACAAATTTGTAAAGAGCAAGGTATTTTAACAGTAGGAATTGTTACTACGCCATTTGGTTTTGAAGGACCTCGTAGAATGCAACAAGCAGAAGAAGGTATCCGTCAATTGAAGCCGCATGTTGATACCTTATTGGTTATTAGCAACGATAAATTGCGCATGCAATATGGCAATTTAAAAATGAAAGAAGCATTCGGTAAGGCCGATAATGTATTGGCTACTGCTGCTAAATGTATCACCGATATTATTAATAGTCGTGGTCATATTATTGTGGATTTTGCCGATGTATGTACCGTAATGAAAAACGGTGGTGTGGCTATTTTGGGCAAGAGCGAAGCAGAAGGTGAAGATCGTGCACAACGTGCTATTGAAGAAGCTTTATCATCGCCGTTATTAAATGATAGCGATATTAAAGGTGCTAAATGGATTTTAATAAATATCAATAGTGCCGAAGGTGAACACGAGTGCACAATGGACGAAGTAGAAACCATTAACAATTATTTGCGCATGCAAGCCGGTGAAGAAACCGATGTAATTGTTGGTATGGGCTATGATCCACAATTAGACAATAAAATTGGTATTACTTTAGTGGCTACTGGATTTGAACACAAAGATCCATTTTCTAAACCTGCACCAGTTGCAAAAGCAGCAGTTGTAGAAGAAAAAATAATGATGACTTTGGGTGTGGTAGAAGAAGCGCCAAAAGTAGTTGAACTAGTTGCAGCACAAGAATTACCTGTTCAACAAGAATTGCCATTAGTTGAAGAAGTTGATCCTTTTGCACCGCATATGCATGAACCAACTATTGCAGAAATTGCAATGGATTATAGTATTTCATCAACCAATTACTACGATGAAACTCCTGAGTCAGTTGTAGTAGAACATACCGAAGAAGTATTTCATTTTGAGTTGAGTTTAGATACGCCTGAAACAGTGGAACCTACTCCCGAACCAGAACCAATACCTGAACCAGTGGTGGTTGCTAAAACAGAAATGGAAGCATTGGTAGATTTTACAGTGTCGGATCAACCAGCAGTGGTTGCTCCAAAACCAATGGGTTTAAGCAAGCCGCAAAATATTTATGCAGAGCCTAGTAGTTTTGTTGCTGAGCCAATGGTATCAATGGTTGTAGCGCCTACGCCTGCACCAGTGCCTGTTGCTGCTGCACCTGTTTATATTCCAACACCTGCACCAGTTCAAACAATGGAATTCATCCATCGCGAAGAGCCCGAAGAAATGCAGTTGGTAATGAAAGAGTCTACTATGCCGCAAGCAAGTGCTGCGCCTATTCAAAATAATTATCAGTCCGAAGACAATTATTTAGACGAAACAGAAGAGCAAAAAAGAAGGGCTGCAGAGCGTATTCAAAAACTGCGCAATCTTTCTTATAATTTAAACACAACAGATCCGAATAATGAATTTGATTCGGTGCCTGCTTATATTAGAAGGAACATGGAATTGTTTGGCAATTCAATTACTTCTGTTGAAAATTTTTACAGTAAAGTAACTGTAGGTAAAGATTCAAATAATCAAACTCAATTGAGTACGATTAACACGTTTCTGGACGGAAAAAAACCAGATTAACGATTGCTGGCTCTTAGTTGTTCTAAACTTGGTGATTTAGTTGTTAGCCCCCGAATTAGCTGTCGGGGGCTTTTTTTTTAATTAGCTGCGGCAAATAAATTTCCATTCCATAACTTACAGGTATGGCTACAATATTAATTACAGGCGGCACCGGATTAGTGGGCAAACAATTAACGCAACTATTCATTTCGAAAGGATATGATGTAAATATTCTTACCCGAACAATTCCTGCTAAAAAAGCGCACCAAAATATTCATTATTTTTTATGGGATGTAACAGCTGGAACCATTGATAGCAAGGCCATTGAAACGGCCGATCATATTGTGCATTTAGCTGGTGCAGGTGTTGCCGATGCGCGTTGGACTAAAAAAAGAAAACAAGAAATTGTAGATAGTAGGGTGCAGAGTTGTCAATTAATTGTAAAAGCTTTAGAAACAGTTAACAACAAGGTTCAATCAATTATAAGTGCCTCTGCTATTGGTTGGTATGGTGCTGATACGCCTATTAGTTTGCGCGATGGTTTTGTAGAAACAGCCCCTGCCGATACCGAATTTTTAGGCGAAACTTGTCGTTTATGGGAATCAACCATGCAACCTGTTTTAGCACTGAATAAAAGATTGGTGCAATTGCGTATAGGTATTGTTTTAAGCAATGATGGTGGTGCTTTACTAGAATTTAAAAAGCCCATTAAAATGGGTGTTGCTGCTATTTTAGGATCGGGCCATCAAGTAATTAGTTGGATTCATACTGCCGACTTATGTAACCTGATTTTGTTTGGTATTGAAAACAATTCCATGCAGGGAATTTATAATGCGGTGGCCCCTGAAACCATTACCAACAAAGCGCTCACGCTGGCACTAGCCAAAAAAATGCGCGGAGATTTTTTTATTCCAATGCATGTGCCCGCTTTTGTATTAAAAATAATGCTAGGCGAAATGAGTATTGAAGTTTTAAAAAGTGCAACGGTAAATAGTTTTAAAACACAGTCTACTGGTTTTCATTATAATTACGCTACCATTAATTTGGCATTAGATCAATTGTGCAATAAACATTTACGCTAAAAACTATTGGCGTTTATGTATTTGCGTTTATAATAATTGCTTACAAATTATAAGTCTCTGCGTTTGTGTAAATAATAACAAACTGCCCAAACAGCTGTTGTAAGAATAAGTGTATAAATTACTTGTTCTGGAATAGCATCAATTGCTTTTTCGTAGGCTTCTTTCATTTCTTTGCCAAACCGATTCATGAATGCTGGCATTGGAATAATTCTATCGGATACTTCAAAGGGTAAAAATTTTCCAATATTATCGTAGTGCTTAAGTTTAGCATATCCTACAGCTATGTTTTCTAATACCAAATTATAAAACAGAAATATTCCCAAGGCAATAAACGCTCTTTTAATTAAAAATCCTAATAAAAAAGCCAGTGATAATTGCGCAAATGTTTGTAAAAAAAACAATGGAATATATTGTAATTGCTCCATCCATCTGCCAATATTATCGGGGTCTGAATAAATACCTATACCCGTTGCAACTGCTGTGTACATTAGGGTACAGACCAATGATATAATAATTACATCGGCTAATTTACTTGTTACAAATTGTGCACGGCTCCATCCGTCAATAATATTTTGGCGCTGTGTTTTAAACGTGTATTCATTTGTAACTAACATGATTACCAATAACGACGGAATCAATATAAAAAATGACGACAAGAAGGCTACCGAATGCCAGGTTTCGGGAAATGCAAATGGATTACCCAATAACATTTTTGCAATGGTATTGGTCATTTCTTTTCCGCGGATAGATTTTGTATACGCATAATACGAAAGCAGGGTAGTGCCCGGATACGTAAATGTTACAATCAATAACATCCACCAAAATGCGGGGTATTTTTTAATTTTTAACCATTCAATTTTTAATAAGCTGAGCATACAATATTTTTTAGCGGATTAGTCGTTAGTGAGTTCAAAGAATTTTGTTTCTAAACTTTTCTTGCGTGGAATTAATTGATTAATTACTACACCATGGTTGAAACAATATTGGTTGATGGCTTCTGGTTGCGCTGTGCCTGCCGGAAAAAATACAGAAACAGAATGATCGTTGTGTTTAATAGAAGAAATTCCTGGAAAATCTTTTAATACCAATTGTAATGCTGTTAAGTTTTGTGCAGCCACTTCAATAATATCTTCTTGTGCCAATACTTCTTCTACAGGTCCGGCGGTAATTAATACACCGCGTTTCATGATGGCTACATGTGTACAAACTTTTTCTACTTCATCTAACAAATGACTAGCCATAATAATGGTTTGCCTTGTTTGGAAAGCTCTTTAATTAATTCTCTAATTTCTGCAATACCTACTGGATCTAATCCATTGGTTGGTTCGTCGAAGAGTAAAACATCGGGGTTGCCTAATAAAGCAGCACCAATTGCTAAGCGTTGTTTCATGCCCAAACTAAAACTGCTGAATTTATTTTTTTTGCGCTCCAATAATTTTACTTGGCCTAATGCTTGGTCTATAGATTCATTATTACCCCTGCCATTAATTGCTTGGGTGATTTTTAAATTATCTACTGCAGAGAGATAGTGGTAAAAATTGGGTGTTTCTAGTAAGGATCCAATTTTTTTTCTGGTTTCTGGAGATCCTGGTTTTCCAAACCATTCAAAACTACCAGTATCGGCCTTTAAAATATCTAGTATAATGCTAAGCATGGTTGTTTTGCCACTACCATTGGGTCCTAGCAAACCAAACACAGCACCTTCGGGCACTTCAAAAGACACATTTTTTAGTGCTTGAATAGATCCATAAGATTTTGAAACATTATTGAGCGATAAAACTGTTTGCATATGCATGTTTAAGAAGGTAAAAGTAATATATCCCTACCTTTTTACGTTATGTATATAATTAGGTAGCGAATGTCAGTAAAGTGGTAATAAATATAGATTTTTTGTTATTCGAAAAAATTTAAATTTACTGATGATAGCAATACCTAGTGCATTCAAGCATTTATGATAAATTATCACAAAATCCCCTACATCAAACTAGCCCCTGAGCAGTTGGAAAAGGAAATTGAAAGGAACGGCACGTTTTATGCAAATGTGGCGGTTTGGACCTTGCTTTTTTCGTTACCACTTTTTTGGGTATTGGATTTGTTGTTTTCTAAACAGCAGTGGGTGAATTACATGTTTTTGCGTGTGGTTTGTTTTGGGGTGTCTTATTTTATTTTTTGGTTTGGCAATAAAAGCAAATGGAACTACCTGGTTCACTTAAACCTAGTAGTAGGTATTAATTTGGCATTGGCTTCATTCTCTTGCGGTATTCTTCCTATTTCTGAATCGCTTCCATACTTTATGATTGCATCTGTAATGGTGCTTTTATTAAACACAACAATTTTTTGGCGCCCAATTTATTCTATGATGCACGTGGGAGGAACCTATGTGATTATTATTTTACTCTATTCTTTAACTGGTAGAGAAGATGGTTATGCAGGATTGGTTAGAAATGGTGGGGGTGCGTATTTTTTAATTTCTGCTTTTTCTTGTTTAATTGCACACAACCGTTACTTGATTGTAAAAAAAGAAATTCAAAAAAACTTAATTATTGAAGAATCAAATAAGCGTTTATTAGAGCAGAACGAATTAATCAACGACCAGCACCAAGAAATTGACCAAGCCAATAAGCGCTTAAAACAACTAAATGATTATCGGCAGAACACGCTAAATATTATGATCCATGATTTGAAAAATTTTATTGGATCTAATGAAATATCACTCGATTTAATTAATAGGACTTCTGCAAATTTAACGGTTGATCAAAAAGAAATACTCAGTTATATTTCAATGGGTAATGATAAACTCCATTATTTATCGCAAAAGTTAGCAGATTCTGCAGGTGCCGATTCAAGCAAAGTTGCATTTAATATTGAAGTGTTTGATGTGGTGAAAGAAGTTGAAAAAGCCGCGGTAGGGTTAATTGACGCAGCTAGTATTAAACAAGTGAGTTTGCAATTAAATTTATTGCCAACAGCATTAAATGTTTCACTAGATAAGGTTTTTGTACAGCATATTCTTTTTAAATTATTATCTAATATTATTCGGTTTGTTCAAAATGGATCTGCTATTAGTATTCATGTATCACAAACAGACAACCATTGTGTAATTGAATATTTAAATAAAGCAACGCCCATTGGTATTCATAACCTGAATGCCTATTTTAATAAATTGGCAACCCCCAATAGTCATAATGCTGTTACTAATCAATCGGGGTTAGGTTTTGCAGTAGCAAAAAATATGGTGGATGAAATTGGCGGTGAACTTTCTTACAATAGCAATGAAACTTTTGGTAACTATTTTAAAATAAAATTCAAACTAGCATAAAGCTAGTTTAAACGTACAATTGGTAATTGGAGCAAGAAAAAATTTAAATAAAAAAACATGAATCCAAGAATTCTATTAACGGCGCTTTTAGTTTTACTTTTTTCTGGAGCTTGGGCACAGAATACACAACGGACTTTTGAAGAAATGGGTTATAGAGACCAATCAATTGTAGGCATTTCAGGGGCCATTACTTATTTTGTAAAAGTTCGTCCAGACGACGATATTGATCAATCGAAATTGGTATTATACCTACGCCCTTCGCAGGTATTGAATCCAAATACATCAACCGTAACAATTAGTGTAAAAGATGCGCCAATCTATACACAAAGAATTACGGGTGCTAGTATTGATTCGCTTATTACCATTGTGGTTCCTTTGAATAAAAAATACATTCAACCCGATGGACGTTATGTGAAATTGAAGATTGTTGCTAGGATGAGTATTTCCGATCAAATATGTCAAGACATTGACAATCCTGCAGTTTGGGTTAATATTAGAAACATATCTTATTTCACTGCACCTAAACAATCTGTTTTATCGTACCAGCGCAGTTTAAAAGAAGCTATTCAAGAATATAGTTCTATAGCAACTAGTGCTGCTGCAGATTTAGACGATGTAATGGCTAGTGGAATTGCCTATGCTTTTATTAAGCAGGGCAATAAAGAAGGTATTATTAGTACCAGAAATTTTTTACCAACCGATACTTTGAATCACAATATTGTGGTGGGGATTGCCAATAAATTACCAGAAAATATTAAAAGCCAATTACCTGTTTTAAATAAAGGGGAAGGCTTAATTATTAGTTTGGGTGCCGAAGGTAATCAAGTAATGGTTATTACAGGATATGATGCAGAAGGTTATAAAAAAGCCATCAGTGTTTTAAGTAATAATAATATTTTAAATAGTAGTTTTTCGCAAAAATTATTGGTTGATAAAGCAGTGGTTAAACCCATTGTTAACTCTGCATTACCCCAAGTATTAACGCTTGAACAATTGGGTGGGCAGTCTTCTTTAATGGAAGGCGTGTTGGCGCTAAACACCAATTATCCTTTTAATTTAATTGACTATAATACCATTCCTAAAAAATTAACCCTGCATTTAGAAGCATTGTTTTCGCATTTAAGAGAAAATGATCGCGGGTTTTTAAATGTGTATTTGAATGACAATTTGGTGTACACAACCACCTTACTAGATTTAAATAATTTTAATAATGATATTGATTTGCCGCCTTATTTGTTAACCAAATTAAATTCATTGGTAGTTGAAATGCGTTTTCATCCTAGTAATAGTGTTTGTAAGGATGGATTTGCAAGTTTCTTTGGTTTTATCAATAACAAAACTTCTACAATAACTTTTTCTGGCGACCAACAAACTGATTTTTATAATTTCTTTAATTACCCTGGAGAGTTTAGAAAGAAACCTTTGAAATTCTTAATATCAAAGGTTTTGAACACGAATATCACTTCATCGGTAGGTGAATTGATATACCAAATTAATTCAGCGTCTTTAATGAACGCAAATATGATTTTGCCTGAATTACTTCAAACAGATAAAGCTGCCGCAAAAGATTTAATTGGATACAATGCTATTGCTTTATTGCAGCGCAATGATGCATTTATAAAAAACTTTACTAGTTTACCCATACAGTTTAATAGAGACTTTCAATTGTATAAAGACCTAGAAGGCGAAACGAGTTTCTCCTTCAATGATTTTTCTGGATCGGGTATTGCACAAATTTTTCAACAACAGGGTAGTACTATTTTAATGATTTCGTCTTTGGGTGATAGTACAACCAAAGAAGCTTTTCAAAGTGTGATTAAAAGTTTTGGATCGCAGTCTTCGGCTATTCAGAGCAATGTATGTATTTCTACTAGTGATGGACGGAGTAGTTTTTTCTTTAAATTAAGAGAAGACGAAAAATTAGTTTCCTACAAAGGCGATAAAAATGTGTTCTTAGAATTGTGGGAAAGCTATAAATATATTGTTTTAGGAATATTGTTATTGCTGATTTTATTTGGATTTTATTTTGTTAGAAAACGCGTACAACAATCACAGGAGATTGTTTAAAAAATAGCTGCTGATTAACTAATTATGCCAATTTCTTCTCTAGACAATATGGTATCTGCTGGTTTGTTTGAAGCAAACAAACTAGCAGAAATTGAAGTCATAGCTAATGATTACGGCTATTCGTATGTTAAAACGGCGCTTAACTTTGGTTTCTTAACACGAAAAAAATACGTTGCTTTTTTAGAGCGAGAAGGATTTTCTTTTGTGGCTGTTAGAGAAGAAGAATTAGATGCGTATTATATTAATCAATGCGAATTACTTGAGTTAAATGCAATTCTTTTTGCTCCTTTACGCAAGTTGCCAGATGGTTCATTATTAGTAGCTGCAGCAGATCCACAAGACGATAAGTTGAAAACACTTTTGTCTATTCGCTTTCAGATGCCTATTAAAATTGTAGCTGCATCGGACCTAGATATTACTTGGTTAATACATATAAAACGGGGCGAATATTTTGTAAAAGAGTCTGTGTTTAGTTTAATGAAAAAAGACCCAGACTACTCGGGCTTAGTAACTTTTACAGATCGTCAATTGATTTTTTTCTTTGGCCTTTTAGCCATCATAGTGGTGTTGCTTTTTGTGAATTTCATGAGCACGGCACTGGTAATTAATTTGGTTTTTAGTGTATTGTTTTTCATTACCATTCTTTTCAAATTATACCTTTCTTTAAAGGGTTCTATGGCTGAAATGAATGAAATGGTAACAAAAGAAGAAGTGGCAACTATAAAAGACAATAGTTTGCCTGTATATACTATTCTACTACCAGTGTATAAAGAAGATCGATTAATAAGAAAGCTGATTTGGAATTTGAGAAGTTTAGATTATCCCAAAGGAAAGTTAGACGTAAAATTATTAATTGAAGAAGACGACGATAAAACCCTAAATGCCGTTCGTAACCTAGATTTTCCGGCAAATTTTGAAACGATAGTAGTGCCTTTTCATATGCCCAAAACAAAACCAAAAGCATGTAATTATGGTTTGTTTTTTTGCAAAGGAAAATACCTTACTATTTATGATGCCGAAGATGTTCCAGATGCAGACCAACTAAAAAAATGCGTTGCTTTGTTTAGAAAATTGCCAGACGATTTTGTGGTGTTGCAAGGCGCTTTAAATTATTTTAATAAAAATGAAAACATGCTTACCCGCATGTTTACTTTAGAATATACCTATTGGTTCGATTATATGTTACCGGGTTTATTATCGTTGAATGTGCCCATTCCATTAGGTGGTACTAGTAACCATTTTAAGTTCGATAAATTAATTGAATTAGGTGGATGGGATCCTTTTAATGTTACAGAAGATGCCGATTTAGGTGTTCGTGTTTTTGAAAAAGGATACAAAGTTGGCGTGGTGAATAGTACCACATTTGAAGAAGCCAATAATGAACCTTTTAACTGGATACGTCAGCGTTCGAGGTGGATTAAAGGTTATATGCAAACAACATTAGTACACATGCGTAATCCAGCCCAATTAATTCGACGCATTGGTTGGTGGGGTTTTTTGGGTTTCAACTTTTTTATTACAGGTACTTCTATTACTTTTTTATTGTATCCTATTTTATTATTATTTCTATTGATTTATGCAATTGTAAAATTGGCATTTGTAACAGCACTGTTTCCTGAATGGGTTTTATATATTGCTACATTTAACTTGGTTGCAGGTAATGCACTAATGATATACGTAAATATGCTTTCGGTTTTTAAACGGAAGTATTATGAACTGATTTTATTTGGCGCACTAAATCCTATTTATTGGCTAATGCATTCTATTGCTGCATACAAAGGTTTGTGGCAGTTAATTTACAAGCCTTTTTATTGGGAAAAAACCGAGCATGGATTAACCAAAGTTAGTAGTAGCGCCAATGTTCAACAATTAAATGAGGCTGAAATAGTTGTATAATATGCCTAAAAACCTCACAAAAATATTAACCATTTTATTAATTGTTTTCTATGTAATTATTGCATGGTTATTAAAGCGTGATGGCTTTGAACATTCGTCGGGTTTGTTTTATTCCGAAAAATTAATGTTATTGTTTCAAGCAAAAGACAATACAATTTTAACGCTAGGATTTACTTTTCCTAGTTTGGTTTTTTTATCTGCATTATTATTTGTTCCATTTGGTTATTTATTTGCGCCAGTTGCTGCATCTATTGTAATTATTGCGCTATTGTTTTATATAATAGTGGAAGAATTTAAACTGTCGAAGTTTTCGTATAAGTTATATGTACCCTTGGTGTTTGCATTATTTACACTACATCCAATGTTTGTTTTTGCTGCAGTGACGGGCCGAAAAAATGCCATCATACAATTGTTTGCGTTTTTAATTTTTAGGTCTTTTTTTAGGTATTTTAAACGACCAGTTACTTTTCATTTGTCTATGGCAAGTTTGTATATTACTTGTTTTATTTTTTCTAATTACGATTTTATTTGGTTGATTTTAGCATTTTTCCCTTTCATATTTTTGGTTTCATTAGATGGGGTAAAAACAAACAATACACAGTCGCCGCTTTTTCAATATACCGAAATGTTAAACAATCGTTCTTTACGCCGTAAACTGGCAAATAGAACGGCTTCTTTGTATTTGATTATATTTTTGTTGCCATTAATTGCGGTAGTGTTATTTAGGGCTTTAAATGCACAATTTGCTGGCTCTGCAACATATTTTATAGATAGTCAATATGCTAATTGGCGCATATCTGGCAACAGAATTGCTACTAACTTACTGGTAGATCCTGTTCGGAATAATTTTTTATTTCAAAGTCAAATTATAATTCAAGGATTCATTTTATTTCTAACGCCTTTATTTATTGCCGCTTTAATTTTATTTAAAGGAAAATTATATGAATTGTTTACAGTGTTATCAATGCTGTTTTATTATTCTTTAATGCTACTAGATTATAAATACACCCTATCTATGGGGTATTTTTTATTATTCATTCCAATTGCGCTGGTAACCATTTGTTACTATGGCACAGATAAATATTCTATAAAAATTTCTTCTTGGATTTTTGGAGTTGCTACTGTGTTAACGATTGTA
The DNA here is from genome assembly GCA_903831935.1 of uncultured Bacteroidota bacterium. Taxonomy (GTDB): domain Bacteria; phylum Bacteroidota; class Bacteroidia; order Chitinophagales; family Chitinophagaceae; genus Sediminibacterium. The sequence continues at coordinate 29,037 of CAIKZP010000093.1, forward strand.
ATGGGCTTTTATTTTTTTAGACATACCGATGCTAGTGAAGAAATTCAGTTTGCACAAGAGATGCAGTCTTTGCCAAGTAAAATGGGTAATGAAAGGGTTTTGAGTGAATCGAATATTGTTGCTGAATATATTAGAGGACTAGTAAGTGAGCAAAATAAAATACTCATTGATGATGCTTCGGCTTATGATGTTGTTGTGCATATTGGTAACTTAAATGGGTTGATTTTACCACATGAAAAAACCTTTGTAACAGTTGTAGAAAACCCCAAAGTTGCTGCTAAATATATATTAATAGCCAAGGTTTTAAATCCTACGCATAATTTAACAGTACTCAATTCTTACAATTTGAGTTTAATGCAAACGAACAAAAATTTGCATACACTCTTGATGTTTGAAACCAAGAACTGGGCTATTTATCAAGTTGAATAAATTCGCGTATTAATTTCTAATGGGTCTGCCGCTTTTTAAAACACTTTGAATTCTTTCTAAGGTTTTCTTTTCGCCACATAAACTTAAGAAGGCTTCTCTTTCTAAATCTAATAGGTATTGTTCGCTAACCAAACTTTGTTCACTTAAATCGCCTCCACATAAAACATAAGCTAATTTTTTAGCAATAAGTTTATCGTGTTCGCTAGCATAACCGCCGCGCCACATAGCATTTATACCTGCATAGATAGCGCCCAAACCTGCGCGGCCCATGACTTTCACGTCTTTGCGTTGCACTGGCATGGTATAGCCTTGGTCGTATAATTCAATAACGCTTTTTTTAGCAGCTGCAATTCTTCGGCCTGTATTCATTACTATTTCATCTTGGCCTTTTCTTAAAATGCCCATATCGAATCCTTCTTGTGCCGAGGTGGCCACTTTAGCGGTAGCAATAGAGAAGAACCTGTTTTTTAGTGTTACGGTTTCTGGTTCGTCTTCGTGTAAATCATCTCCTGCGCGCAATGCAAATTCTTTGGTGCCTCCTCCTCCAGGAATTAATCCAACACCCATTTCAACTAATCCAATATAGGTTTCTGCTGCAGCACAAACTTTATCGGCGTGTAAATTAATTTCGCATCCACCACCTAACGATAAGCCATGAGGTGCTATTACAACTGGAATAGAAGAATAACGTACGCGCATCATGCTATTTTGAAACATACGAATGGCCATATCTAACTCATCGTATTCTTGCTCAATTGCTAGCATGAAAATCATACCCACATTGGCTCCTGCGCTAAAATTGGTACCTTCATTTGCAATCACTAATCCTTTAAATTTATCTTCTGCAATACCAATGGCTTTATTTAAACCTTCCAATACTTCACCGCCAATACTATTCATTTTAGAACTCCATTCAAATCCTGCAACACCATCGCCCATATCTACTAAATTGCAAGCGCTATTTTTCCAAATTGTTTTATCGCGGTGGTTTTGTAAAATAATAAATGCTTCTCCTCCAGGAATTGGTAAATATGTTTTTGTTGCAATATCATAAAACAATCGCTTGCCATCTTTTACTATAAAAAAACTATTTGCACCAGCAGCAAGCATTTCTTCAACCCATGCTGCAACGCTATATCCTGCTGCTTTCATGGCTGCTACTGTTTTGGCAACACCTACCGCATCCCAACTTTCGAAAGCGCCAATTTCCCAACCAAAACCAGCTTTCATGGCATCGTCTACACGATATACTTCGTCGGAAATTTCTGGAATGCGGTGTGAGATATAAGAGAACAATGAAAAATGAAATGCTCTGTAAAATTCGCCTGCTTTATCGGGTGCGGCACTTAATAATTGTATGCGTTGTTTGAGGTCTTCAATGGGTTTTGCTGCTTCTAGGCTTGCAAATTTGGGCTTTTGACGAGGCCCATATTCCATCGTTTGCAAATTGAGTGTTAGAATTTCTTTACCTGTTGCAGATTTGGTTTTTTTAAAGAAACCTTGCCCTGTTTTATCGCCCAACCAATTATTGGTTACAACGGTTTCTAACCAATTTGGAATGGTAAATAGGGCTTTAGATTCGTCGTTAGGGCAATTGTCTGCAACGCCTTTAGCAACTTTAACCAAAGTGTCTATTCCTACAACATCTGCCGTTCTAAAAGTGGCTGATTTTGGTCGGCCAATAATGGGTCCGGTAAGTGCGTCTACTTCATCGATACTTAAGCCGAG
>CAIKZP010000094.1 GCA_903831935.1 uncultured Bacteroidota bacterium
GATTCAAAAAAGGAAAACAAATAGATATTAAGAGTGGGCAATTAGGGATGAGGTTTGGTAATCAAAATTTATCACAAATTTCGATAAAATTTGTGACGGAATATCGTAAACAGTCTATAAATATGTGGGTTAATTTAAATGTAATTTTGTCGCAAATATTTACTAAATTTGCGACAAGATTAAAGAGTAAAAATGTCAAAAAGCATAGAAATACAAGTATTAGAGAAGATAAAGCGAAGTCCAAGAGGAACGCTCTTCTTTGTGGATATTTTTACCAAAATTGCCAACACCAAATCGGCAAACAAGGCATTGGAACGCTTAGTAAAATCGGGCGAAATAGAACGAGTTGCACAAGGTATTTATGTTCGTCCTGTAATTGATAATTACATTGGAAAAGTATTTCCGAGCATTGAGCAAATTGCGGTTGCCATTGCGAAAAGGGACAGAGCAACCGTAATTCCGACAGGCAGTTATGCAATGTATAAATTGGGTTTGACAATGCAAGTTCCTTTGAACATTGTTTATTATTCCGACACTTCGGCACGAAAAATCAAAATCGGGAAACAAACCATTACATTTAAAAAAGCGAGTTCTAAAAACTTGGCATTTGTTGGCGAAATCAGCACATTGGCAATTCAGGCATTGCGGACAATCGGCAAAGACCAAGAAACAGCCGAAGAAATAAAACAGATAAAGAAGATTTTGAAAAACGAAAATCCAAAACACTTGAAACACGATTTGCAATTAGCACCTGTTTGGATTAGAAAATTGATTACGGACAATGAATAATTCCTGCAACAATTTTTAAAAAATTCTTACGTAGTGTCACCTACCCAAAATAAAAAATCCCTAACTAATTCAATAACAATTAGTTAGGGACTATTATTTGCTGTAGGGGGAGTACAGAAACTTATTGATATTAGCTATAATTTTGAGTAATAATAAAAAATTAAAACCTTGATAATCAATACAAATATGTTTTAATTATCATTTTAAATAATAACGAAATATAGTTTTAGTGTCACCTGTAGTGTCACCTGATTTAATAATATTTAGTACCTTCCGAAAAAGGGAAGGAACCATGCCACGCAAACCACAAGTCAACTTTAGATTAAAGCCAGAAGACAACGACGGCCTATCAAATATTGTATTAGATTTCGCATATCAAAAGCGCAGGTTACGATATGGGTTTGGCCAATCGATAAAACCTAAAGACTGGAATGAGAAAAAGCAAAGAGTAAAGGACAAGCTAGCCACTACAAATGATGGAAAATTTGCCTTGAATGATATGCTCGACAATTTAGAGTCTACTTGTTTGAGGGCCTATTCAGAAGCGTTAAAGGATGGAATACCAGACACTAATATTTTAAAGCACGCGCTTGACACGCTTATAGACAAGAATCATAACAATGCAGAGGTTTCAAATAAACCAACCCTATTTTCACTAGCCCAAAGATTTATTAATGGTGAAATCAAATTTAGAGGAAAGGATAAGAGCCAAAGTAGTTTAGATAATTATAGTGCAGTTACAAAGCACTTAAAAGCATATCAAACTTTTTCGAAATTGAGAGTTGATTTTGACACCATTGATTTAGATTTTTTTTACTCGTATGTAAACTATCTGAAGCATAAGCAAAAACTAGCTGTTAATACAATAGCCAAGGATATTTCAATTATAAAAGTATTCATGGGCGAAGCAGTTGATTTAGAGTACACAGATAATATGAAGTTCCGGCATAAAAAATTTGCATTTAATGAAGAAGAAACAGACAATGTGTATTTAACTGAGGATGAACTAACGCAATTGTATGCATTAAAAATTGCCAACAAGAAGTTAGAAGAAGTAAGAGACCTATTTATTTTTGGTGCATGGGTTGGTTTAAGGTTTTCTGATTTTAGTAATATTAAGCCAGAGAATATCATACAAATTGATGGCGACTTTTTTATTAAAATGATTACACAGAAAACAAAAGAGTTGGTAATCATTCCTTGTAATCCTGTGGTAATGGAAATTTTTGAGAAGTATGCCAACCGACCAAACAGGCTTCCTAAAACTATCAGTAATCAAAAGTTCAATGAGTATATAAAGGATGTTTGTAAGTTGGCAGACTTTAATGAAAAGGGGAGGGTCAGCACTAAGCCAAAAGAAATATTGGCAGATTTAGTTTCTAGTCACACAGCACGTAGGTCTTTTGCCACAAATTACTACTTGCAAGGATTTCCAACAATTGATTTAATGAAGATAACTGGGCACAAAACAGAGCGTTCTTTTTTGAAATATATTCGGGTAAGTAAATTAGATACCGCCAAAAGATTGAGTGAACATATTAAAGCGAATTGGAGTAGGAAGTTGATGTCGGTGGCTTAGGGTTGGTAATTTGTGAAAAGTATTAGTAAAGTACACGTAAATAAAATCCGGCAATATATTGATTGCCGGATTAGTGTGTGTTCATCTGATTGGAGTATCCCTAGCAAGTTGCTCCTCCGCAGAGCTTGGTTATGTTTCTTCCAATAATATAAAGCTATTTACTTCATCGTAAATGACAGTAATTTAAAATGACTATCTTTAATTGTAAACAAAATCCAGGATTAAGAAATACCACTGTAAAGTAATGCCAGGATTAATTTTTTAAAATGTAATGTTTTAACAGGACGAGACA
>CAIKZP010000095.1 GCA_903831935.1 uncultured Bacteroidota bacterium
ACAAACACGTTCTTTTTGTTATGTAGATGATTTAATTGAAGGTATTTATCGCTTATTAATGAGTGATTATACCATGCCAGTTAATATTGGCAATCCAAATGAAATTACCCTGAAAGATTTTGCAGAAGAAGTTTTAAAACTAACTGGATCTACAGTTAAAATAGTTTATAAAGAATTGCCAGTTGATGATCCAAAACAACGTCAACCAGATATTACTAAAGCAAGGGAATTGTTAGGATGGGAGCCAAAGATTGAAAGAGCAGAAGGCTTAAAAAGGACCTACGAATATTTTAAATCATTACCCAAAGAAGAATGGTCTAAACTACCCAAGGAATTTGTAAACTCAAGTAAATAGTTAAGTAGAATAAATCATTTTTATGTTAAAACCTTTGGTAGTAGTAACAGGAAGAAGTGGTCAACTTGGTTGGGAAATAGAACAACTATCTCAACAATATAGCCAACAGTTCCATTTTTTATTTACATCAAGGGCCGAACTAGATTTATCAAATCCTGCAAGCATTGCACCTTTCTTTGAAAGATATTCGCCAGCTTATTTTATTAATTGCGCCGCCTATACAGCCGTAGATAAAGCCGAACAAGAGCAAACATTAGCCTATACCATTAATGCAGATTCTGTTGGATTAATAGCCAAGCATTGTGCCGAAATTAATGCAGTGCTCATTACAATATCTACCGATTATGTGTTTGATGGAAATGGCAATTCACCCTATTTAACTTCTACCGCAACAAAACCCATCAATTATTATGGGTATAGTAAATGGATGGGTGAGCAGTTGGCCTTAAGCAATTGTAAAAAATCTATTGTTATTAGAACCTCTTGGGTATATAGTACACATGGTAATAATTTTGTAAAAACCATGTTGCGTTTAATGAATGATCGACCATCATTAAATGTAGTATCAGACCAAATTGGATCACCAACATCTGCCGCAGATTTAGCGGCTACAATCATTTCTATTATTCAATCAATTGAAAAAGGAAATGCGCACTATGGCATATATCAATATAGTAATAGTGGCGTAATATCTTGGTATGATTTTGCAGTAGCTATTGCAAAAGAAGCCAACAAAAAAACAATCGTATCGCCCATTCCATCCACCGATTTTCCAACTCCAGCTAAGCGACCTGCTTATTCGGTAATGGATACATCTGGTTTAGAAAATGATTACGCTATTCAAACTATCCATTGGTTAGATAGTTTACAAAACTGTATCAACAAACTTCTTTAATTTTTCTGCTTACTTTGATTCCTTATCTACTAGTTTTATTTTTTGTGTAAAACTTTGTTTTTCATAAAGAGCACTCATTGCTGCATTAGCATTACTTGATGATTCTCCTGGTCTTTGTCCGCCGCCGCTTCCGCCGCTACGTCCAGCACCTGCACCTATTCGACTTTTTCCCATACTATTAGGTTCTGACCTTGAACCGAAATCCCTTGATTCATAGGGGTTCTCTAGTGCATTTACTCTAAATTCAACGTTAACCAATTCAGTGAGTGTAGCTTTGCTTTGAGGTATCAAATCTTTAATAGGAATCATTATTTCGTAAATAATATTTTCCTTTTCATCTAAACCTATTCCAATATTCATTCCATTCACATTTGTCAAATCTTGAACGCCATTGTTGGCTAGAAACCCTTTTCTTGTAACTGTTGTAATCATTGCTTTGTAAAGCGTTATTAGGTTTTTAATATCTGCATTTAAAACGTAACGGATTTCAGCTATTTTCGAGAAGTCAATACTTGCATGGAATTTCCTATCTTTCTCAGAAGATTTTAAATCAAGACTCCATCCAGCAATCATCATTTTAGTGGCTTTATTTTTATTAGAATTTGATACGCATAAATAAATATTATCCTTATCATTACTAATGGCAAAGACTAATCCACTGATGCTGTCTGCATAATTAAATGGTTTGCTCCATTCATTATCTAAACCATCAATTGTAATTTCATGCGAAGACCATTTTGATTCAGGAATGGTAGATTGTGCAACTGATTTTGATAAAAACAAAATCAAGAAAGGGAGGGTAATTAATATTTTTTTCATTGTAATTATTTTTTAATCTAGTAGAGAAAAGTTAAAGAAAATTTTTGAATAAAGTTTACATAGGAACTAAAAGTACCAAGTTCTTCATTTTTTACTATTGAATAAGAATGGCTATGTGAAGGGGTTTTGGTAGTTAGATTTCATTACAAACAAAAATTTTAAGGAAATTAACCCCTATAATATTTGTTTTGGTGGAAAATCTGGTGGAAAAACACCATCTTGAGGAAGTACAAAAAAATAACCCATTGAAAATCAATGAGTTATTTTAAATTTTGGTTGCCCGACCTGGATTCGAACCAAGACAAACTGTACCAAAAACAGTCGTACTACCATTATACTATCAGGCAATCCGTTCCAATTGTTTTGGATGGGGTGCAAAAATAGGGCTGTACCCCAATTGTTCCAAATATTTTAAAAGAAATATCAGTTAAAAAGACCTCGTTATTGAAAATAATTGCAATTCTTAAATCAAACTCATCCGAAACTTGTTATTTGATTCAAGCTGAATGTTTATATTTAGTCCCATAATTAAAAGCCAAAAAGAGAAATATGACAAACAAACTGATTTTATTAGGTCTTTTCGTAACAGCAATGCTAATTATGTCTTTTAGAACAGAAAAGAAAAAGAAAGTAATCTTTTTTGGAGATTCTATTACGGCAGCAGGTGTTAACCCTGGTGGTTATATTCGTTTGATAGATACCATCATTCAAAAAGCAGGTTTATCAAATCAATATGATTTAGTAGGCGCTGGTGTTAGTGGTAATAAAGTGTATGATTTGTATTTGAGAATGGAAGAAGATGTGTTGCAAAAAAATCCAGATATCGTTTTAATATACATCGGCGTAAATGATGTTTGGCACAAAGCAGGTTCTGGAACTGGAACCGATTATGATAAGTTTGGTAAATTTTATGAAGCCTTGGTAAAAAAGATTCAAGCAAAAGGAGCCAAAGTAATTTTGTGTACACCTGCTGCAATTGGAGAAAGAACCGATCATACCAATCAACAAGATGGTGATTTGAATATGTATTGTAAATGGATTCGCAGTTTTGCCGCAAGCAAGCAATTACAGTTAGTAGATTTAAGAGCAGGATTACTTAATTACAACCTACAACACAATCCTGAAAACAAAGAGAAAGGTATTTTAACCTCAGATAGGGTGCATTTAAACCCAGCAGGCCAACAATTTGTAGCCGATGCTATGTGGGAAGAAATTAAGGCTGTTAAATAATTAAAAAGTTAGCATCAAATTTAAATCTTCGCAGCGAATCTAATTAGAAACGCTGCGAAGATTTTTTTATGCAATAACTAAATCGAGGTTTTTCTTTCCGCGTCTAACTAATAAGTATTTGCCTTTTAATTTTTCTGCCAATTCAATTTGGTAATTAATATCAGTAATTTTCACTTCATTCAAGCTTAGTCCACCAGCTTGTACCATTTTTCTAGCTTCTCCTTTACTAGCAAAGCAACCGCTATCCGCTAAAAAGCTTACAATATTCGCAGGAAATTCACCGCTGTATTCGTGTATAGGAAGACCACTTGTTTCTAAAACTGCATTATCAGTTTCATTAATAAAGGCCAATGCATCTCCGCCAAACAAGGCTTTTGATGTTTTAATAATCTGTTCATATGCCGCTTCACTATGTACAAAACAAGTGAGTTCTTGCGCCAGTTTAAGTTGTAAAACTTTTAGTTCTGGTTTTATTTCGTGCTCTGCTATTAAAGGGTCAATAATTTCTTTTGGTAAGAGGGTGAAAATTTTAATCCATTTTTTTGCATCTTCATCACTGGCATTTAACCAAAATTGATAAAATTGATAAGGGGTTGTTTTTGTAGGATCTAACCAAACATTTCCTTTTTCAGTTTTGCCAAACTTGCCGCCGTCTGCTTTGGTAATTAATGGGCAGGTAAATGCAAATGCTTCACCACCTGCTTTGCGTCGAACGAGTTCTGTACCAGTAAGGATATTTCCCCATTGGTCGCTACCACCCATTTGTAATTTGCAATTTCTATTTTGATAGAGCCAATAAAAATCATATCCCTGTACCAATTGGTAAGTGAATTCTGTAAAGCTCATTCCCGTTTCGCCATCCAATCGTTTTTTTACACTGTCTTTTTGCATCATGTAATTCACGGTAATATGCTTGCCTACATCACGAATGAAATTTAAAAAACTAAAATCTTTAAACCAATCGTAGTTGTTTACTAGTTCTGCTGCATTGGTTTTGCTGCTATTGAAATCTAAAAATTTACTTAGTTGTTTGCGAACGCCTTCTTGGTTAAATTGTAGGGTTTCTTCGCTTAATAAATTACGTTCTTCGCTTTTACCACTAGGATCACCCACCATTCCTGTTGCACCACCTACCAAAGCAAAAGGCTTATGTCCTGCTTTTTGTAAGTGAACTAATAATAAAATAGGCACCAAGCTACCAATATGCAAACTGTCGGATGTTGGGTCGAAGCCAATATATCCCGATACCATTTCTTTTGCTAATAGTTCTTTTGTACCAGGCATAATATCTTGAACCATGCCCCTCCACTGTAATTCATCTATTAAATCCATCGTCCTTTGTATTTGAACAAAAGTAATTACTTCATTTGGATGCTAATTGAAAAATTAATGACATAAAGCCAATAATTTTACAGCAATTTAAAAACTATGAACAAAGTTGGCGATGGTACCCGTATCCTGAATTTCATAATTGATGGATTTCTTGTTTTTATACTGAGCTTTTTTGCGTTTAGATTTTGGAACTTTTATGTAGTGAACTGGAATTTTAGGCCCTTTAATTTTTGGTGGTTTGTTGCAGGTTCCCTTTTTGTGTATTATACCTTCTGGGAGGCTTCTTTTAATCGAACACCAGGCAAATGGATAACAGCTACCAAAGTTGTTAGATTAGATGGAAATAAGCCCTTATTAGTGCAAATACTCATTAGAAGTTTGGTGCGCCTAACGCTAATTGATTTTTTATTTATGGCAGTTTTGGGTAAGCCATTGCACGATTTGGTCAGCAAAACAACTGTAGTGGAATGCTAATTTTAATGATCCAACGCTTAATCATTCCTGAATTCGCAACTTTCAGCCCAATGCAATGTTCTAAATTTGCCCCTCTAAAAAGATGGGCATTTTGCTTTCATCAACAAAGACTTTTTAATTTATGGCAAAAATAGGCATCAATATAGCAACAGGAAGTTTGCAGCAAGCAGAAATGATTGTAGGAATAGATTTAGGTACAACCAATAGTTTGGTGGCTATTATCCATCCCGATACCAAACAGCCTGTGGCATTAAAAGAGTTTAATTCTAGTAGCTTGGTGCCTAGTATTGTGCATTTTGATGGATTTGGCAATCCAACAGTAGGAGAGCAGGCCCGAACTTTTTTAGAGACCGATCCTAAAAATACCATCTTTAGTGCCAAGCGTTTAATGGGTAAGAGTTACCAAGATATTAAAGACAATGCCCAATTCTTTACTTATAAAGTAATTGATGACGATACAGCATCGCTAGTAAAAGTACAAGTTGGCAACCAGTTTTTCTCGCCCATTGAATTGTCTTCCTTCATATTAAAAGAACTAAAGAACAGGGCTGAGCATATTTTAAAGACCCCTGTAACCAAGGCTGTCATAACGGTGCCTGCATACTTTAACGATGCCCAAAGACAGGCAACAAGAGTTGCAGGTAAAATTGCAGGTTTAGATGTCTTACGTATTGTAAATGAACCAACTGCAGCAAGTTTGGCTTATGGTTTAGGCTTAAGGCAAGACGAAGAAAAAACCATTGCCGTATATGATTTAGGAGGTGGTACTTTTGATATTTCCATCTTGCATATTAGTAATGGCATATTTGAAGTGCTTAGTACCAATGGCGATACCTATTTAGGCGGAGATGATATAGACCGTTCTATTATGGAGTATTGGCTGACTGAAGGCGGAATAACCATGGAGGAGCTCCAGCAGCACCAGTCTTTATTGCAGTCATTGCGCTTAAAAGCAGAGGAAGCTAAAAAACATTTGAGTACACATGATCATTTTTCTACCAACTGGAATGGAGAAGTTTTAAGTATAAAAAGAACTGATTTTGAACAACTTATAATAGGTTTAATCAATAAAACAATTAAGTGTTGTGAGCGTGCTTTGCAAGATGCGAAACTCACAATTGCTGCAATAGACAGCATTGTAATGGTTGGTGGTAGTACTCGAGTTCCTGCCATCAAACAAGCGGTGGGTGCTTTTTTTGGAAAACCGGTTAATGATTCTGTAAACCCCGATGAGGTTGTTGCATTAGGCGCAGCTATTCAGGCTGATATTCTTGCAGGGAATAACAAAGATTTTTTATTGCTCGATATAACGCCGCTTAGTTTAGGTATAGAAACTATGGGTGGCTTGATGGATGTTTTAATTCCAAGAAATTCAAAAATTCCTACCAGTGTTGGTCGACAATATACCACTCACAAAGACGGGCAGGGTAGTATGCGCATTTCTGTTTACCAAGGTGAAAGAGACATGGTAAAGGATAATCGTAAACTAGCCGAGTTCAATTTAACAGGTATACCAGGGATGCCTGCAGGTATGCCAAAAGTTGAAATCAGTTTTTTAATCAATGCCGATGGGATATTGGTGGTAAAGGCCAAAGAGTTGCGCAGTGGAATTGAACAATTTATTGAAGTGACGCCGCAATATGGATTAACCGATGAACAAGTAGAAGGGATGTTGATGGATAGTATAACCCATGCCAAAGACGATATGCAAACAAGGGCATTGGTAGAAGCTACCACTGAGGCGGAACAGATACTAGCAGTAACCGAAAAGTTCATATCTAAGAACCAACAACTATTAACTTCCGAAGAAATATTGGCAACTGCAGGGGCTATGCAAGCGCTTCAGTTGGCAGTAACAATTAATGATAAGAATTTGATTCAGAATAAGATAGAAGAGTTAAATGAAATTTCACGTCCATTTGCTGAACGCGCAATGGATGCCGCAGTAAGTGGTGCTTTAAAAGGAAAGTCTATTTAGTTTTTTACTTGCAACCAGCGTTGAACATATTTTCCCAGAATATCAAATTCAAGGTTAACGATGCTTCCTATTTGTAGTTGGTGAATGCTTGTGTGTTCAAAAGTGTAAGGAATAATAGCAACACTAAACGCATTGTGGGTAACGTCAAAGCAGGTTAAACTTGTGCCATTCACCGCAATGGATCCTTTTTCTATTATTAAGTGTTTAAATGATTCCGGAAATGAAAACCGGTATTCCCAGCTGCCTTCAAGTGTGGATAGTTGGGTGCAAATGCCTGTTGCGTCTACATGTCCTTGAACAATATGTCCGTCTAGTCTTCCATTCATCACTAGGCAACGTTCTAAGTTCAGTGAATTGCCTACAATCCAGCCTGATAAATTGGTTTTACGCAGCGTTTCCTCAATAGCGGTTACCTTATGTTGTCCATTTTCAATGGCTTCCACCGTAAGGCAAACCCCTTCGTGGCTCAAACTTTGGTCTATTTTTAATTCAGTTGAAATAGGGGATGCTATCCAAAAACTGGTATTAGTACCTTGTTTTTCAATAGAAACTACCTTTCCAGTGCTTTCAAT
>CAIKZP010000096.1 GCA_903831935.1 uncultured Bacteroidota bacterium
GCCTTTAATAGTGATATAGTCTTTTTTAACACTTAAATTTCTATCCAATTCAGTAGCTGTGCTTGCTATTTCTGTGTTTTCTTTAAAGCGTCGGGCTGTTTCCTTTACCACGGCAAATGCCTCTGGTTGAATAATAGCCAAAACTTCTTCTATTTTTTTATTGCGCTCTTTTTTTAGGGTATCAATTTCTTGATAAATAGCATCGCGTTCGTGGATATTGGTAACGGGTAAGGCTTCTGCTGCCGCTTGTTTGCTTTCTACTAGTGCATCTATTTCTGTAAGATGTTCTTTTATACGTTGTTTGAATTCTTGTGTTTTGGCACGTAACGCATCGTTTGAAAGTGATTGATATTCCTGAAAAAATACCGCAACTTTTTGAATGATTGGCATAATCTGCTGCACATCCTTTTCGCTTTTACTGCCTCCGAATAACTTAGAAATAAATTTCAACATATAATACTATTGGATAATACGATTTAATATAGATTCAAATTACAATTCCTATTAATCAAAAACGGTGCTGACAGTTGGCTTTGGTCAAATTGGCAGCAGGTTTTTTTAAAAAGGAGCACAAAGGTAAAGATTTTAGTTCCAGTATATGGAATTACAACGCATAGATAACTGATATTTTGGGTGAATTGGGCAATTAGTAGGTCTAAATATGTGTTAATACAAGGTATTTTTTATTCTAGCCACCATTTTTTGGCCAAAAGGATGGAATTTCATGCCGATTCTGCTACTTTTGCATCCCAAAACCAGTGGGTTCAATAGGTTCTGTAATTTGATAGAAATCATTGAACAACACCAAGTAAAAGCATCAACCGAAACTCGAAACTTACAATATGGCAGGTCAATTAAAAGAAGTACGTAATAGGATTAAGAGTGTTCAAAGCACCCAGCAAATTACAAAAGCCATGAAAATGGTGAGTGCTGCTAAATTACGTCGTGCACAAGATTCCATTACGCAAATGCGTCCTTACGCAAAAAAATTACAAGAAATGTTAAGCAATATCATCAGCAGTGCAGATGGTGGACTAACATTAAAACTTGCCGAGGTTCGTACTATTGAAAAAGTATTATTGATTGTTGTAACAAGTGATCGTGGATTATGCGGCGGATACAATGCTAATATTATTAAATTAGCCAAAGCAACTATTGCAGAAAAATACCAAGCCCAGTTTACAAAAGGTAATGTAAGTATCTGGAATATTGGTAAAAAAGGATTCGAAGGATTAACCAAGGCTGGTTACAATACCAATGACAGGTTTAAGGATATTTTCTTAAACCTAAAATTTGAACCCGTTCAGGCAGCTGCAAAAGCCGCAATGAATGCTTTTGAAAACAAAGAATTTGATGCGATTGAAATTATTTATAGTGAATTCAAAAATGCTGCAACAAGCTTATATAGCTGAGCCGTTTTTACCTATCCCTAAAACAGTAAAAGCAGTTGGCAAAAAACAATCGGACTTTATTTTTGAACCAGCAGCAGAAACATTAATTGCTGAATTGATGCCAAAAATATTAAATACGCAATTGTATAAAGCAGTGTTAGATGGCAATGCAAGCGAACACGGTGCTAGAATGACTGCTATGGATAAAGCAAGTGAAAATGCCAATGAACTATTAAAATCATTAAAAATCAGTTATAACCGCGCAAGACAAGCGGCCATTACAACAGAGTTAACAGAAATTGTAAGTGGTGCAGCTGCTTTGCAAGGATAATACATACCTTCAAAAGAAATTATTTAACAAATTCAGAAATTTTACTTTGGAAATAAGCGCTATCATCCCACACATTGAAGTACTCATTTTTGCTAGTGATAAACCACTAACATCATTGGATATTGTAGAATTGATCAATAATACTTTTGGATTTTTAGAAGAAAGAATTTTATTAGATCAGGTAGAGACTGCGCTTGATGGTATCAGAGAAAAATACAATTCAGAATTTTATCCATTTGAAGTAAAAGAAAGTGGTGGCGGATGGCAGTTTCTTACCAAAAAAAATTTCCATGCAACCATTGCACAACTTAATGGCGATAAATTTTTAAAGCGCCTATCTAATGCAGCTTTAGAAACACTTGCCATCATTGCTTACAAACAACCCATCACCAAAGGAGAAATTGAAGCGATCCGCGGAGTGAATAGCGATTATAGTATTCAAAAATTATTAGAAAAAGAATTGATTCTTATCAGTGGCCGTAACGAACATTCTCCAGGAAAACCATTGGTGTACGCAACTTCTAAGAGTTTCATGGATTATTTTGGCATCAACAATGCCGAAGACTTACCAAAAATTCGCGAAGTACTTGCAGAACAATTAATAGAAGGAACAATTATTCGCCCAGAAGATTTCACCGACCAACCAGTAGCCGAGAATATTGGATTCGAAACATTAACCGAAGATTTTATTGATGAGGATAATGAAATTGAAATAGAAACAGAAGCTGAAGTTGAAGACGAACCAATAACGGCAACTGAAAATGAAACATCAACTGATTTAGATGATGATGAATCAATCAATTCAGATAACCACGCATCTACAGAGTCAGATGATGATGAAGAAGATGAAGATGAAGATGCCTCTCACCAAACAGCGCCTACCAAATAAATAAGTCGAGTTAAATTATTAATTGATTGTGTATTAAACATACGCAAGATTTATATCTTCGGAATATGTACAAAGAATTGTCTGCAGAAACTTTATCAAAAATTGCCAACACATACGGAACGCCGGTTTATGTGTATGATACAGATAAAATAAGCCATCAATTTGAGCAACTGAATAAAGAGTTTGCAAAAACAAATACCCGTTTTTTTTATGCGAGTAAAGCATTAACTAATATTAATATTTTACAGCATATTTTAAACATTGGATGCAATGTAGATTGTAGTTCTATTAATGAAGCCAAACTAGCAATTCATACAGGATTCGAACCAACTAATATTCTATACACTAGCAATGGCATAGATTTCAGCGAAATTGAAGAAGCCGCGGCACTTGGAGTACATATTAATATTGATAGTTTATCAAACTTAGAAAAATTCGGAAAAAAGTTTGGACATAGTTACCCAGTTGGCATTAGATTAAGACCCAATATTATGGCAGGTGGAAATTTAAAAATTTCTACCGGTCACCAAAGTAGCAAGTTTGGTATTCCTATAGAGCAACTCAATGAAATCTTGCAACTAGTAAAAAAATACAATTTATATATTCGAGGCTTACACATTCACACTGGAAGCGAAATTAAAGACGTAGCAGTGTTTATGAAAGTGGCCGATATTTTTGTAGACTTAATTCCCCATTTTCCAGAAGTAAGTTTCTTAGACTTAGGTGGTGGATTTAAAGTAGCCTATAAAGAAAAAGATCCTACAACCGATATAGCAGAGCTAGCACATGAAATAAATATATTTTTAACCGGTTTAGAAAAAACACATCTTCGACAATTTGAGTGTTGGTTTGAACCAGGTAAATATTTAGTGAGTGAAGCTGGTTATTTGGTAACCAAAGTAAACGTACTCAAAGACTTCAATAATATTGCTTTTGCAGGAGTTGACTCTGGACTCAATCATTTAATACGCCCCATGATGTACGATGCCTATCACCGCATTGAAAATATCAGCAACACATCGGGCAACAAAAAAAACTACACCATTACTGGTAATATTTGCGAAACAGACACTTTTGGTTCAGACCGACTATTGCACGAAGTTAGAGAAGGCGATTTTTTAGCCATCTATAATGCAGGTGCCTATGGTTTTGAAATGTCAAGCAATTACAATGCGCGTTTTAAACCCGCAGAAGTAATGGTTAAAGAAGGTATTCCTCAATTAATTCGCAAAAGAGATGTTTTTGCAGATTTATTAAGAAACCAAACGCCACTCATTTAGAACAAAATTGTAGTTTGCATCCGGAATGATTGAAATACGTAATATATCTAAACAATTCGGCGGCCGCGTGATACTTGATGATATCAGCGCTACAATGGAATCTGGCAAATGCAACCTTATTATAGGCACAAGTGGGAGCGGCAAAACCGTATTAACCAAATGTATGGTGGGTTTATTTAAACCTGATACTGGTGGTATTTTATACAGCGGAGAAGATATGTTTTTAATGGAAAACGATACCCGCAAACAACTTCGTCAACAAATTGGCATGCTGTTTCAAGGCACCGCACTTTTCGACTCCATGACTGTTGAGCAAAATGTTTTATTTCCATTAGATATGTTTACGCGTTGGACTTTGGCAGAAAAAAAACGCAGGGTAGACGAAGTGTTAGACCGCGTAAACTTAAGTGATGCACACAAAAGATTTCCATCAGAAATTAGTGGAGGGATGAAAAAAAGAGTAGGTATTGCACGTGCTATTGTATTAAATCCAAAATACCTTTTTTGCGACGAACCAAATTCAGGACTCGACCCTCAAACATCTATGGTGATTGACAAACTCATCAAAGAAATAACTATAGAGTTTAATATCACCACCATTGTTGTAACACATGATATGAATAGTGTGATGGAAATTGGTGACCATATTTTATACTTATACAACGGTAAAAAACAATGGGAAGGAACCAATAAAGACATTATTTTTAGTAAAGATGTTTTATTGAATAATTTTATTTTTGCTTCGGAGTTTTTACAAGATGCAAAAGAAATGCGCATGATGGAAGCCAAACAAAATCAGTCTTAACTATAGACCGAAAAAGCCTGTACTATGAAAAAATTACTCTTTTTTTTATTGCTAGTTTTATCCATTACTGCAGTAACCGCTCAAGACAGCATTGACACTATCCCACCCTATAAAAAAGACCCTAGTATTCCGGCATTTAAAATTGCCTTAACAGATGGCACTTGGTTTTCAAACGAACAATTACCCAAAAACAAGTATACCCTTATCGTTTATTTCAGCCCAGACTGCGAGCATTGTAAGCATGAAATAAGAGAAGTTATTAAAAGCATGGATCAGTTAAAATACGTAAACATGGTTTGGGCTAGTTATAAGTCATTATCAGAAATAAAAGAGTTTTATACCAAGTTTGAATTAAACAAGTATCCCAATATTTTTATAGGCAGAGACCCCGAATACAAATTACCTAGCTTTTATAGGGTAAAATTCACCCCATTTGTAGCGCTGTATGATAAACTAGGCCTTTTTGTACAAGCATTTGAGCAAGGGGCAGAGATGCCAATACTATTGCCACTATTAAAATAGAATTAATAGAATTTTATCGAAACACTGATTCCTTGAAGCCTTACCTTTGCAGCGTAAAAAATTTCTCATTCTAAATAGCAATTGTTTATGAAAGTTACTGTAGTAGGTGCTGGTGCCGTAGGAGCAACCTGTGCCGATAATATTGCCCGTGCTGCACTAGCACAAGAACTAGTACTGTTAGACATTAAAGAAGGCCTTGCAGAAGGTAAAGCACAAGACATGATGCAAACTGCTGCATTGCTTGGCTTCGACACACGCATTACTGGTAGCACCAACGATTATTCAAAAACTGCTGGATCAAGTGTAGTAGTGATTACTTCAGGCATTCCTCGTAAACCAGGAATGACTCGCGAAGACTTAATTGGCACCAATGCTGGTATTGTAAAAGGAGTTGCTGAAAACATTTTAAAATATTCTCCAGACGCTATAATCATTGTTATTAGTAACCCAATGGATACTATGACCTACTTGGCTTTACAGTCAACAGGTTTACCAAAACACCGTATCATTGGAATGGGCGGAACACTAGATAGTGCTCGTTTCAAATACCAATTAAGCCAACATTTAGGTTGCAGTCCTGCAGATTTAAATGCGGTTGTAGTTGGTGGACATGGAGATACTACCATGATCCCATTAATTCGCCACGCCACTTGGAATAGTGCACCAGTTACTAATTTCTTAACTGTAGAACAACAAAATCAAATTGTTGCAGATACAATGGTTGGCGGTGCTACTTTAACCAAATTAATTGGCACTTCTGCTTGGTATGCACCAGGTGCAGCCGGAGCCGCTTTGGTTGAAAGCATTCTACGTGACGAGAAAAAATTATTTACTTGTTGCGTTAGTTTAGACGGCGAATACGGTCAAAGCGATATATGCTTAGGCGTACCTGTTGTTATAGGAAAAGATGGCTGGGAAAAAATCTTAGACTTCCAATTAAATGACGAAGAACAAGCAGCATTTAACAAAAGTGCCGATGCGGTTAGAAATATGAATGAAGTTTTGAAAACTTTATAATATTTGTTGGAATAATTTTAAAAGCCGGTGAGCAATCACTGGCTTTTTTTATGCCAATTGCAAACCCTTCATCGCCGCATTTGCAATCGCTCCAATATCTTGTTTTTCCATACAATTAAAATGCCCTTTAGGACATTTATTCGTTCCAAAATTTGAACAGGGTTGGCAACTTAGTGCTGGAACAATAAAATTTTCATACTTAGCCGCACCATATTTTGCATAATAAGGCTCCACGTCTAACAGAGGTGATGTAGCACCCCAAATGGCTAATACAGGCTTATTAAAAGCACAGGCTATGTATTGCAATCCGGTATCGTGCGAAATAACCAGTTTCGATTTTCTAACTAAATCTGCAGAGCCCGCTAAATTATATTTACCACAAGCATTAAATATTCTGATAGGGTCTATTTGAGCAATTGCATTTGCAGCAGCAATATCTTCTTTGCCTCCAATTAATATGATTGGATAGTCAATTTTTAAACAAAGTTCTTTAAGTTTTTTAACTGGCAATTTTTTCGTTTGATAAGACGCCCCTATTACAATTGCAATATAGCCCATCATTTGAGCCATCGGTAAATCTTTAATGGCAATTTCGTCTTGTGCTGCAATAAAATAATCCAAGCCCTTCCCGTCATTAAAAACACCCAGTGGCGCAAGGGTATCAACACATCTATCCGAAATATGTCTGCCCTGCATTTTATTAATATGCAGCTTTGTCAATAAAAATTTTGCTACACGCTCCTTTTGGTAAGTAAGTACTTTTGTTTTTAAAGCCCAAGCAATTCTTTTGGTTCTAAAATTATCGTGAAGGTCAATAATATAATCGTACTGCTCTTGCTTTAGTTGCGCTATTAATTGTTTAAGATTATTATTGTAATAAAAATATTTGTCAATATATGGGTTGCCTTGTGTAACTGATTTAAAACTTTCTTTCGATAAAAAATGCACTTCAACACCTTGAACCTGTTGCTTTAAACAACGGATAGCTGGTGTAGCAAGTACAATATCACCTATTGAAGAAAATCGAATGACCAAGCATTTCATGTTGCAAAATTAATCAGTAATAGCCAACCTATGGAAGCATTTCTTCCGCTTCTAAATAGTTCAAGTCTTTGTGAAATGTTTCTTCTGTAAATACAAACGCAACTAATGTAATACTCACTACAATAAGTCCTGTAACAATTCCGCTATTAATTAAATTCCAGCCCCAAGACTTTTGAAACAAGTCTAAGAATAACATATTCATTAATGGCAAAATACCACGCACCATATTAGGAATAGTTGTTGCAGCCGTAGCGCGCAAATTAGTACCAAATTGTTCTGCACCCATGGTTACAAAAATGGCCCAAAATCCAGCACTAAATCCAAGTGCTGTACAAATGGCATACATCCTATCGTTGGAATTATTAATGGAACTAAAAAATGCTACTATTGATACAATGCACAAAACATAAAATAACAAAAGCGCTTTTTTACGGCTTTTAAATAATTGGCTAATCAACCCAATAGAAATATCTCCGAGTGCAATACCAATATATCCAAACATAATTGACTTGCCTGAATCAATGGTAGTACTTGCAAACATGGCTTTACCAAATCGATCGCTTTGGTTAATTAAAATACCAATGACATACCAGGTAGGCAATCCAATTAAAATTGCCAGTGCATATTTTTTAAACCGTTTTGCATTATTAAAAAACAAAAAGAAATTTCCCCTACTAATATTTTGGTCTTGGGCTTGTTTAAATAAACCACTTTCTGCAACGCCAACACGCATTAATAAAAGACATACTCCTAACCCACCACCAATTTTATAACACAAGCGCCAATCACCCGTAAAATGATAGGTAAAATAAGCTAGCACCGCTCCAAACAAACCAATTCCCGCTACTAAAGAAGTGCCAATGCCTCTTTTATTTTTAGGCAACACTTCGCTCACCAAAGTAATTCCTGCACCAAGCTCTCCGGCTAGTCCTAAGCCAGCTAAAAAACGACATGCTGCATATTGGTCTACACTAGTAATATATCCGGTTATAAAATTGGCAGAAGAATATAAAATGATGGATCCAAACAGCACACTTAAACGACCTTTTTTATCTGCTAAAACACCCCAAAAAATTCCGCCAATTAACAAGCCCAACATTTGCCAGTTAATTACACGTGTACTATCATAAAGCAAACTTGCATCAGTTGATCCAACACCAAACATGCTTGGCTTTTTTACAATTGAAAAAAGCAATAAATCATAGATGTCTACAAAATAACCTAAAGCTGCTACAATCACTGGCAGCGAAAGAATGCCTATTTTTTTTTCTGACATATTATTTATTTAAACTAGCGTTATTATTCTTCTACAAAATTCAAATCACGTCCAAAAGTTTCTTTGGTATGATAGGCTGCAATTACTGCAATTAGCATTATGAAAATTCCTGTAATCCAACCTCCTGTAACATAGTTGCCTGTTAAACTTCGTAAGCCTTTGTGCAACAAAATAATTAATGGTAAAATACCACGCACCACATTCGGAATAGAAATAGCCGTTGATGCCCTTAAATTGGTGCCAAATTGTTCTGCCGACATGGTAATATATAATACAGAAAAGCCAGCCCCAAAACCAAGCCCTGCACAAATCATATACATACTTGTTGTGTTTCCCCAACCCGAACTCTGCGAAAAATATAGCACAATAAAAACAGCAAGTATGCTTAAAAATATAAATAATGTTTTCTTTCTACTTTTTAAATAATTACTCAGCAGCCCTGCACTTAAATCACCCAAACCAATGGCCACATATTGATACATAATTGCTTTACCAGGATTAACGCCTGCAATGCCAAATTCAGTTCCAAACTTATCAGAAAAAGTAATGAGGATCCCTATCACATACCAAACTGGCAAACCAATTACAACGCCTTTTACATAACGCATCAACCGTTCTTTGTTATTAAATAGCATTAAAAAATTACCGCGAACTACTGCTGTTTTTTTCACTACATCAAACATGCCACTTTCAATTACATTCGCGCGTAGTAACAACAATAATAAGCCCATTCCTCCTCCTATATAATAACACAAACGCCAGTCTTGAAAAGCTTGGTACACAAAAAATGCCGATACTGCGCCAAATACACCAACGCTTGCAATAATGGTTGCGCCAATGCCCCTTTTTTCTTTGGGTAACATTTCACTAACTAGTGTAATACTCGCTCCTAATTCTCCCGCCAAACCTACACCAGCAATAAAACGCATCAAAGTATATTGCCCAACAGTTTGTACCATGCCATTAGCAATATTGGCCAAAGAATATAAAAGTATAGATCCAAACAATACACTTAATCGACCTTTTTTATCGCCCATGATTCCCCAGAAAACGCCACCCACCATTAAGCCAATCATTTGCACGCTGATAATTAATTCGCCTTTAGAAAGTACTTGATCGGCACTTAAATGCAATGATTCTAAACTTGGTTTTCTAACAATACTAAATAGCAATAAATCATAGACATCAACAAAGAAGCCTAATGCACCAACAATTACTGGCAGCGAAAAAACGCCTAACTCTTTTTGTGTGTGGGTACGCATAAAGTGACTAGGCTTTTTTTCCTTTATTAAATACCAATTTCATAATTACAGGTGCAGTAGTAATAAGCACTATGCCTAAAACAATAATTTCTAAATGGTGTTTTAAATCAAACCCAAATTGAGAGAGAATCCATTTTTGTAAAAAATGTCCACCAACTAGCATGCTAAAAACCCATGCAAAGGATCCTATAATATTATACAAAACAAATCTTGCTTTTTGCATTTGAACTATTCCCGCTACAATGGGTGCAAAGGTTCTAATAATAGGAATAAACCTTGCAACTATAATCGCTCCGCCGCCATGCTTCTCATAGAACTCATGTGCTTGTTCAAGATAGGTTCTTTTAAATAATAAATTTTCTTTCCAACCATACATTGCCGGACCAACTTTTCTGCCAAACCAATAGCCTGTTGCATTTCCTGCAATTCCTGCTGCTGCAATTAATACCAATATCACTAATAAATCAATGTATTCATTACCTGTTGCAACTACTTCATTTGCTAAATTGGTGCTATAAATTCCTGCAACAAATAACAAACTATCACCTGGTAAAAAAAATCCTGCAAACAATCCTGTTTCGGCAAATACAACAAACATAATTAACCACAAACCGCCGTGTTCAATATAAAATTGGGGTTGCAATAATTGACTCCAATGAAAAGCGGTTGAAATAAATGCGTCTAACATAATGCCTTATTAAATAGTGTTGATTGGATTGGTTAATTCGTTTTCCCATTTGCTAACCACAGTGGTTGCAAGTGCATTTCCTAAAACATTTGTAGCAGTTCTAAACATATCGCAAAAATGATCAATTGGTAAAATCAAAGCAATGCCTTCGGGTGGAATATGAAACATAGCACAAGTAGCAGTCACTACTACTAATGAAGCCCTTGGCACACCCGCAATTCCTTTACTAGTAAGCATCAATACAATTAACATGGTAAACTGCGTACCTAAATCTAAATGAATATTATAAGCTTGTGCAATAGCAATGCTCGCAAAAGTCATATACATCATACTACCATCAAGATTAAAAGAGTAACCCAGAGGCAAAATGAAAGACACAATTTTATCTTTACAACCAAACCTTTCTAATTCTTCTGTTAACTTAGGAAATACCGCTTCACTACTAGTAGTACTAAATGCAATAATTAATGGCGGAAAAATAGCTTTGAGTAGTTGCGGCATTCTTTTTCCAAGAATAATAAAACCTACCGTAATTAATATCAACCATAGAATTGAAATACCTGTTAAAAAATACAGCAGGTATTTTCCATAAAAAATAAATACTTCCATACCCTTGGTAGCAATCACTGCGGCAATAGCACCAAATACGCCCAATGGCGCAAAACTCATTACATAGCCTACCATCTTTAATATCACATGGGCAAAGGCATCTAAGCCTTTTACAATAATTTTTCCTTTATCGCCCAAAGCAGCAGTAGCTATCCCGAAAAAAATACTAAAAATCACCAACTGCAAAATTTCATTGTTGGCCATTGCTTCAAACACACTTTTAGGAAACACGTGCTCCACAAATTTTATCAAACTAAATTCTTGTGTTTTGCCTACCAAATCTTTAGCGCCTGAAATATCTGCATTACTCAAATCCATTCCAGCGCCCGGTTGTAAAAGATTTACCAATAACATTCCCAAACACAAACTAGCAAATGAGGCAGATACAAACCAGAGTAAGGCTTTACCTCCCACCCTGCCTACCGACTGCAGGTCTCCTAATTTGGCAATCCCTACCACTAAGGTTGAAAACACCAATGGAGCAATGATCATTTGTACCAAACGGAGGAATATGGTAGTTAGTAACTTGATGTTTTTAGAAAAAGACTCAATAAAAACTGGCGTAGACTGGGTATGAATGATATAACCGAGTATCATACCAGCAATCATTGCAATGACAATATACAGGGTAAGCTTATTTGATTTTTGCATAGAAACCTTCAATTATTACTGCAATATATGATTAAAAGATAAATGCTTAAAAATCGCTTAAACAAGCCATTTGTAAAAGTTTTCGATCAATAAAGAAGAAATGATTATTTTGCCTAGTCTTTAGTTTTATTCAAAGAAATTAACCAACTGTACTATGAGTTTATTTAGAAAAAAAGATTTAGCTGCAATGCTAGCCCAATCTGAAGATGGCGGAAAAGGATTAAAACGCACACTAGGTGCTGGAAACCTTATCGCACTAGGTGTTGGTGCTATTATAGGCGCTGGATTATTTGTAAGAACAGCCGCTGCGGCAGGTCAAGCAGCTGGCCCTGCAGTAACTTTATCCTTTATTGTTGCAGCAATAGGTTGTGCATTTGCAGGATTGTGTTATGCAGAATTTGCTGCAATGATTCCTATTTCAGGAAGTGCATATGCTTATTCTTATGTAACAATGGGCGAAACAGTTGCCTGGATTATTGGTTGGGCATTAATTATGGAATATGCATTAGGAGCAGCAACTGTTTCTATTGCTTGGAGTGAATATTTAAACAAGCTGCTAGGAGGAGGCATACCTTATGAATGGAGCCATTCGCCTTTTGAAAGCATCACAGACTCAGCAGGAATATTACATCATGGTATCATGAACGCACCTGCACTTGTAATTCTTTTATTATTAACCTTATTGTTAATTAAAGGAACCCAAGAATCTGCTATTGTAAATGCCATTATTGTATTTATTAAAGTAGCGATTGTAATTATATTTATCATTCTAGGATGGCAGTTTATGCGTCCAGAAAATCATACACCTTATTTAATTCCTGCTAATCAACCTCCATTGATTGATGCTACTGGAAAAGTCATTGCCGACTACTCAGGTACCTTCAAACACGGATGGGGCGGCGTTTTGGGCGGAGCTGCTATTGTGTTTTTTGCCTTTATTGGTTTTGATGCGGTATCAACTGCAGCACAAGAAGCAAAGAATCCAAAAAGGGATATGCCAATTGGTATTTTAGGATCTTTAGTAGTTTGTACCATTTTGTATATTCTATTCGGACACGTTTTAACTGGCGTTGCTAATTGGAAGGATTTCGTAGATCCATTAAAAGGTCGTGAAGCTTCTGTAGCTTATGCAATATCTACTTATATGACAGGTTATGGCTGGTTAGCCACTGCTGTTACTGTTGCTATTTTAGCAGGATTCTCTTCTGTTATTTTAGTGATGTTAATGGGTCAGTCAAGGGTATTCTATTCAATGGCAAATGACGGCTTATTGCCAAAAGTTTTCTCTGATTTACATCCAAAATTCAGAACACCTTATAAGTCTAACTGGATTTTATTTGTATTTGTAGGAACTTTTGCAGCGTTTGTGCCAGGCAGTGTAGCCGGTGATTTAACATCTTTCGGAACCTTATTTGCCTTTGTATTGGTGAGTGCTGGTATTTGGATATTGCGTGTTAAATCTCCAGAATTAGAGAGATCATTCAAAACCCCATTGGTACCATTGGTTCCTATTTTGGGTGCTGTGATTTGCTTAGCAATGATTGCTGCACTTGACGCACAAACTTTAAAAGTTGCATTTGGTTGGATGGCATTAGGTCTGGTTGTTTACTTCCTATATAGCAGAAAACACAGCAAATTGCAAAACCCAAGTGATTAGTGATATTTTTCGAAAGTCTTCTGATTTTGAAAACCACTAATAATTAAATAATAGTAAAACGCCCCGTTCATAGCATTTTGAACGGGGCGTTTTTTGTTTACACTTGGTCACTACAATTAGTTACATTAATTTTGCCATCCTTGAACATCATCATTTTAATTAAATATTATGGGTAGGATTTTTGAAGTAAGAAAAGCAACCATGTTTGCCCGCTGGGATAGAATGGCCAAACAATTTACCCGAATAGGTAAAGAGATTGTCATTGCAGTTAA
The DNA here is from genome assembly GCA_903831935.1 of uncultured Bacteroidota bacterium. Taxonomy (GTDB): domain Bacteria; phylum Bacteroidota; class Bacteroidia; order Chitinophagales; family Chitinophagaceae; genus Sediminibacterium. The sequence continues at coordinate 13,695 of CAIKZP010000096.1, forward strand.
AGCAAGTGGACCAGATATTGCCACCAATCCCGCACTACGTAGGTGTTTTCAAAATGCCAAAAGTGTAGGTATGCCAAAAGACCGTGTAGAAGCGGCTATCAAGCGTGCCATGGGTAAAGACACAAGTAACTACGAAGAAATTCTATACGAAGGATATGCCCCTCATGGCGTTGCCTTATTGGTAGAAACAGCCACCGACAACCATGTTAGAACGGTGGCGAATGTTAAAAGCCATTTCAACAAAGGACATGGCGCTTTAGGAAATAGTGGTAGTGTTAGTTTTCAATTTAAAAAAATGGGTGTATTTAAATTGAAACTAGAAGGCCTTGATATGGACGAATTAGAATTGGAATTAATAGACCATGGCTTAGACGAATTAGGAGAAAGCACCGACGAAAATGATTTACCTATTTTAGTGTTGCGTTGTGCGTTTGCAGATTTTGGAAATTTACAAAAAGCAATGGAAGACAAGGGCCTTAGTCCTTTGAGTGCCGAGTTAGAATGGATTCCAACAACAACGGTTCCAGTAACTGACGAACAAGCCGAAGATATCAGTAAATTAATTGATCGTTTAGAACAAGACGAAGACGTTAATAAAGTATTCCATAATATGGGTTAGTCACATACTATTATTATATTCCACCCATTAATTTTTTTAATAAAAGTTAATGGGTGTTTTTTTTATTCTTGCATCATCTCTTTTATCACCGAAATAATTTCTTCGGCATTTGGCTTGCTAAAATAATCGCCATCACTACCATATCCTGGACGATTCGCTTTTCCTGTAATGGTTCTAGGATTTACATCTAACCACTGATAGCCAGCTTGTTTTTCCATCACCTGTGTATACATATATGCCGATGCCCCACCTGGAACATCTTCATCAATAAATACAATGCGATTGGTTTTCTTTAATGAGGCAACAATGCTATGATTAATATCAAAAGGCAAAAGTGTTTGCACATCCACAATCTCACAAGTAATACCAAATTTTTCTAAACGATCTGCCGCTTCTTGAATAATGCGTAAAACAGAACCGTAAGAAACAATGGTAATATCATCACCCGTTCTAATAATTTCCGGCTCACCTAATGGAACCGTATATTCTAATAAATTGGCCGGCATTTTTTCTTTTAGTCGATAGCCATTCAAGCACTCAATCACCACTGCCGGATCATTGCTTTGCAATAAGGTATTATACATTCCAACTGCTTGCGCCATATTTCTTGGCACACAAACGTACAAACCTCTGAGCGCATTAATTATCATACCCAATGGCGATCCACTATGCCAAATTCCCTCTAAACGATGCCCCCTTGTTCTAATAATTAATGGAATACTTTGTTGCCCTTTAGTTCTAAAATGTGTGGTAGCAACATCGTCACTTAATGGCTGTAATCCGTATAATAAATAGTCGAGGTATTGTATTTCGGCAATAGGTCTTAATCCGCGCAAAGACAATCCTATGGCTTGTCCTATAATGGTTAGTTCTCTAATGCCAGTATCTAAAATTCTATCTCCGCCGTGCTTGTCTTGTAATCCTGCAAAACCTTGGTTCACATCTCCAATATGTCCTACGTCTTCGCCAAAAGCAAATACAGTAGGATTTGCGGTGAATAGTGCGTCAAAATATTTATTTAAAATTTCATAACCATTTACAAGCGGTGCATCGAAAGCAATTAATGGATTAACCTGTGGCACTTTTAATGCAGACTTAGGACCTTCATTATATAAATGGCTATTATAATTTTGTAAGTTCTCGGCCAATAAATAATCATAATAAGCTTTTATTTCATTAACCGATGGCGAGTGTGGTGCCAACTCAAGTGTTAATGCCAATGAGCGCATAATATCTCTATTAAGCGGTTCTTTATTGGCCAATAAATCTTCGGATAGTTTTCTGATTTGGTTGTAAACATCCATATCATTTACTATCGTTGATTGCATGAGTGAAGCCGTATGCGCAACCGTTTCTTTAATTGGATGAATATATTTTTCCCAGGCAAGGTTTTTTTGTGCTTTTACATGCTCTTTGGCTTCCGATTCAATAAGTAATAATTCTTCGTCTGAACCCAATGCATTTTCAATCACCCATTCGCGCATTTTTTTCAAACAATCCCAATCGCGCTCCCAGTTTAAACGCTCTTGACTTTTGTAACGCTCGTGACTTCCACTAGTTGAATGTCCTTGCGGTTGTGTTACTTCTTCTACATGAAAGAGAACGGGCACATGGGTTTCGCGTACACGTTGCAAAGCAGATTCAAATACTTCACACATGCCTGCATAATCCCAAGCTTTTACTTTGTAAATATGAATACCATTGGTGAATTCTGTTTTTTCAAAACCCTTTAATGCATCTGATATAGAGCCTTTGGTTGTTTGAAAATTTTTAGGAACTGAAATACCGTATCCATCGTCCCAAACAAACACGGCTAAAGGAACTTGCAACACGCCTGCAGCATTAATGGTTTCCCAAAAATGACCTTCGGTTGTAGCAGCATCTCCTATGGTACAAAAACAAATTTCATTTCCGTTATGACTAAGGGTATCTAATTTTTGTAATTCTTTTGATTGTCTAAAACATTTTGAAGCAAATGCTAATCCTAACGCTCTTGGCATTTGACCTGCAGTAGGCGCAATATCAGAAGAAACATTTTTTCTATTTGCAAGGTCTAACCAATTACCATTATCATCTACAAAACGCGTGGCAAAATGCGAACTCATTTGTCGACCAAAACTGAATGGATCATTTTTTGTATCTGCAAATAATTGCGAAAAATATTGTTGTACACTTGCTAGTCCTGTAGCAAACATGAACGTTTGGTCTCTATAATAGCCACTCCTAAAATCACCGGGTTGAAAAAATTTAGCCATGGCCACTTGTGCCACTTCTTTACCATCACCAAAAATGCCAAACTTGGCTTTACCAGACAATACCTCTCTCCTGCCCAATAAGCTTGTTTCTCTACTGATAACAGCAAAGCGATAATCGTCAAGCACTGCCTTGCGAAAGCCTTCAAAAGAAAGCATGTCGGCTGTTTGTTCTAAAGGAGTGGATATATCCATATAACAAAATTAACACTACCAACTGAATTGATATACAGAAATCAACATCGGTTTAGCACTTATTTTTAACAAAATAACACAAAAACCCTTTTTTCATGTGTTTTAACCTATAATATTCATAAAGTCTTAAAAAAAAATGCAAACTGATGCTTAGAAAAATTTAGTTTTGGTATCTTCATAATCAAATAAATTGAAATGAAAAAAATATTGGCACTATCATTGGCCTGTTTTGCAGTAATAAATGCGTTTAGTCAAACAAGTTTAACTCCTACTGTAAAAGATATTAATACCCAGTTGGACATTAAAAACGCAGCATACGATTTTGGAAAAATTAGCTTTGGCAAGCCTGTAGAATATGTTGTAGAAATGAAAAATATAGGTAAAGACAGTTTAACTATTCTTTCTGCACAACCAGGTTGCGGCTGTACGACCCCTAGTTTTGTACCCAACGAAAAATTTGGACCTAACCAATCTGTAAAAATGACCATCCGCTTTAACGGCAGTGCAGTTGGTACATTTACTAGATATGTAGATGTAAATTTCTCTGGTGGCCTTACTAAAAAATTAACCTTTAACGGAGAAGGCATTCAAGAAGCAGCTCCTGCAACCCCTGCTGCAACAACCACTCCAAGCACTACTCAAAAAAGTCAAAACAAATAACCCATGAAAAAATTATTATTTATTTCTGCTCTTTTTGTAGCACAATACTGTTTTGCGCAAGCTCCAACAGCTGATGTTCAATTTCCTTCTCAAAACCACCAATTTGGAAAAGTTAAAAAGGGCGTACCTGTAACTTTTGTATTTAATTTTAAGAATGTTTCTGAAAAACCAGTGGTTATTGAATTTGCAAATGCAGAGTGCGGTTGTACTACTCCAGAATATCCTAAAACACCTGTAACAAAAGGTCAGGCAGGAACTATTAAAGTAACTTATAACGCAGCTACAGAAGGTGTTTTCAAGAAAAATGTGAATGTAAAATTTGCTAATTCTACACAACCTTATGTATTAACCATTGAAGGTGAAGTACTTGCCGAAAAACCAGCGGCAACTCCTCCAAAATAAATTCAATCTAATCAAGATATTTCAAGAGGTTGTTTCTTTTAGTAGAAACAACCTCTTTTTTGTTGATATGGTAAATAATCGTATTTATTTATTCAACCATTTTCTTTTTTATACCTGCTAGGCAATACTATCTTTGCAATATGCTAACGATAAGTCAACGAGGCCAAGAAATGCCAGCCTCCCCAATCAGAAAACTGGTACCTTATGCAGAAGCCGCAAAAGCTAGGGGCACCAAAGTATACCATTTAAATATTGGTCAACCCGATATTGAAACGCCAAAAATGGTGTTGGATGCTGTACGAAACAGTGATTTTAAAGTACTAGAATACAGCCATAGTGCGGGAAATGAATCGTATCGACGAAAGCTAGTTAATTACTATGCATCAGTAGGCATACATGTAAACCACCAACAAATTATTATTACTACTGGTGGTAGCGAAGCTATTCAGTTTGGCTTTTTAGCTTGCTTAGATGCAGGAGATGAATTAATTATTCCTGAACCATTTTATGCCAACTACAATGGGTTTGCGGTTGCTGCAGGCGTAACAGTGGTTCCTATAACTTCTACAATTGAAACAGGGTTTGCACTTCCACCAATTGCAGATTTTGAAGCCAAAATCACGCCTCGTACAAAAGCAATTGTTATTTGCAATCCTAATAATCCAACGGGTTATTTGTACAGCAAAGAAGAAATGGAACAATTGAAAGAGATCGTGCTAAAACATAATCTCTATTTATTTTCAGACGAAGCCTATCGTGAATTTTGTTACGAAGGCACACAAACTAGTGCTATGCACCTTACCGGCATTGATGACCATGTAATTATCATGGACACAATAAGTAAAAGATATAGCGCATGCGGCGGAAGAATTGGTGCATTTGTTTGCAAGAACCAAAAAGTACTAGATGCTGTTATGAAATTTGCACAAGCCAGACTTAGTCCACCAAGTTTTGCGCAAATAGCTGGAGAAGCAGCCATTGATTTACCAGCCAATTATTTTGATACCACCAAAGCCGAATATAAATCTCGCAGAGACTTAATTGTAAAAAGACTCAATGCAATGGACGGCGTATTTTGCCCGAATCCCGGAGGTGCATTTTATGCCATGGCAAAATTACCAATTGATGATGCCGATGTTTTTTGCCAATGGTTGCTAGAATCTTATGACTATGAAGGTGCCACAGTAATGCTTGCACCAGCAACAGGATTTTATGGCACACCTGGCTTAGGAAAAAAAGAAGTACGACTAGCATACGTATTAAATTTAAATGATATAGATAAAGCAATGGATTGTTTAGAACATGCATTAAAAGCCTATTCTAAATTAATTAATTGATTTACAATAATTTGTGTTTAATTAATATCAAATAAATTATATTTATTATATGTTTTATTTTATAATTTTATTCTAC
>CAIKZP010000097.1 GCA_903831935.1 uncultured Bacteroidota bacterium
CTTTGTTTTACTTCAATTGTTCTAAAGCCAAATTTCTGTTGAATACTATGTACGATTTTTCCTTTGGCATACAAGGTAATTTTTGCGAGATATACATTTGGAAACTCTGCCGACCATAGTTTAGGCGCAATAAATTTGTGCAAAAATGTAAATTGATTAGTGGTTTTGTTATACTGTGCATCAATTTGATTACCAAATTTTACACCTGCACTAGTATACAACTGTAATTTGCAGGCATCTGCATTTATAGATGCATTAATATTTGCCAACAATGCACCAGATGCTTTTGCATCAATGGCAATTTTTTCAATGGAAATTTTTGGTAATGCTTCTAAAAATACTGGGCGAAAAATTCCACCAAAAATCCAAAAATCTGCTTTTCTTTCTGCTGCATTTACAGAAGCATTAGCAGAATGTTTTGCCACAGTTACTTCTAATAAATTATTGGTGCCAAAATGCAATAGTTTGCTAATATTATATTTAAAGGAATAGAAAGCTCCTTGGTGAATAGCACCTGCTTGCAATCCATTGATTTTAACAACTGCATCTGTCATTACGCCTTCAAAAACAATATTCACTTGTTTTTCCTGCCAATTTGAAGGCACAGAAAATTGATAGCGATAAAGTCCTTCTTCTTTGCCACGAAGACTATCCTTGGCATAGCCATAATCGTATTGACCAAACCCTTGCAGTTCCCAACAAGAAGGCACTCCAATTTTTGTCCATTGACCAGATTTCATCCCTTTCGTACAAAAGAAATCCCAATTTACAGTATCATCCTTTCCTGTTCCTGATAAATATTTTATGGCTGTTTGTTGCGCATATACTTGCGTATAACAAAACAAACAGCTTAAAATAATTTTAAAGAATTGCTTAGTCATAATGATTCCTATTATAAATGACCCACCAGTTTTTCAAGTTTTAAAGAAGAAGCCACACGCTTGCCATCAACCAACACTATTAAACCTTTTCCCTTCTTATATTTTGTTCCTGTTTTATCCCAAATAATGGTAATAATTTTACCATGATACAATACATTGTCTAAACAAAACCAATCCCATTTTCCAGTAGGCAACAAAGGATTTATTTCTACAATATCATCAGCCCTAGGACGCAGCCCAACCAAGCCAGTAATTACTAAATCATTAAAAGTAGAATGATTGTAATAACGACTACGTTCTTCATCGCCCTTTAACCAATACCCAGTTTTTTCATCGAGGTATTCTCCAACATAAGGTCTTCCTCGATAGTATTGCGATTCAACAAACGTATTTAAAAGCGAAAAATAATGTGCATTAGATACCACTGTTTGTTGGTAGTTATTTAAAAGATTAGCCATTGCCGTTAGTGTTTGAGAGGTAGCAAAAGGCCAAACAGCGCCATCCCACTCGCACTTGCAACAACCATGTGTTCTAAATTGTGGATGCGATCTGTCGGCAGTAGTTAATCCAAAGGGTGCTTTAAATACTTTTTCGTCTACCGAAAACTTCCAGGCTGCAGTATAATTGCTATCTGGTAAATTAAAATACCATGGAATAAAACCAATCGCTTCTCTTACTGCAGCAGTAGAATCTGAAGATTTTTCTGTTTCAAAAAATTGGTCTTTGGTATTCCAAAGTTTTTGTTGCACTAATTGCTTAATTGTATCTGCTTTTGAGGCATACAAATCAGCAATTGATTTATTGCCAGCTAATAATGCAATCTTCGACAAGCCAATGGCATTGCCATACATATAACTATTGATACTCGGACGAATATTTTTTTCCTTACGTCCACCACTGATGGTTTCTTCCATCGCATCACGCACATCGTATTGCCAAAATAATCCATTGGCAGATTTTTTTTCTTGTTCCCAAGCCGAATAGTCTTGTACTAAATCTGGCAGTAGTTCTATGAGTGATAATTTATTAGCAGTTACTTTATAACGATTGTATAATGCATCTATATTCCAACTACTGTAAAACCGTAATTTTTTTAATGGCTTACCATCATTGCCATGGTACCAAATATTGATATCATCATTAAGGTATTGTTGATTATGTAACCATCTTGCTTCGTAAATATGATGACCTAAGGCACTAGCTATTAAATTATATTTATCTGCATAAGAACGTTGTATTAAAAACTCCGTAAAAACAAAACCCTTTTCTGTTTTTTTAAGGTGCTTACGAATAGTCCACCAACGATAGTAATAAATTTCTTCGAAGTTTTGTTGCGGACAATCAAACAATGGAATATTCGACTGCATCCATTGCCAGGCGCTGTCGTTTGGAATAGCTTGTTGAATATTTTCGTCTTCCATTTGGTTAAAATAATCTACATAATGCTGATATGCAGACGCTTTTAAAACATAGCTTTTCGACGATTGTGCAGTAACTGTTAATGCAACACACAAATACAACAGTACGAACACTGTACACTTTTTGTAACTGAAAATATAGTTAATCAATTCTTGCATCTTGCGTTTATTAATTTCCACTTGTTTTTAAATACTGAATAAAATAGGCTGCCTCTTTTTCTTTTTCACCTGCATTTGGCCGATCAAAATTTTGATCAGTTGGCGTATCGGCATCTGGAAAATGACGCGTACTTCCTGTTCTAAAAACAATCCGCTCAATACTTGCTACTGGTGCAAAAAATAAATTAGTAGCTGCTTTTTTATCGTTTATAGAAACCGTATAAAAACGGCTTGCTGTATTTAATTCAATTTTAAATTGATAATTTTCTCCTGCAGTATATTTTGCTAACTCTTTATTTCTATATCCAGATTTAGTTATGATACTGCCTGTAGAATCAAAAGAAATTCTCACACAAGGTTGGCCCTTAGCATCTAGAAATTCAATTTCCAATAAGCCATAATTATTTTGTTGCGGACTAATTGAAAAATTAGCTTGCAATAATTTACTAGTGGGAATTAGGTGTTCGGCTTTTGCATAATCAAAGGGATCTGTATCTCTAAGTGCTAAGACTTTTGAACCATCTTTTAAAGATTCCATTTTTACTGGCGCCCAAATTGGCGAATAAATATTCCATTCGTTTAATTCAGTTCCGGCAGGCATGTTTGCAAAAACATCTAACACATGCTTCTTGGCTTTACCTGTTACTGATACTGGAATTTTTGATACCCAAATGTCTTCTTTGTTCATGCTATAAGTCACCCACATATTATTATCTGGCGGAATTCCCTCTCCTTCTTGAATACCACGAACATATTGTGGACCATAAGATTTATAAGCACCTCCATAACGCATGGCAGTTATCTCTCCATTGACCAACAAAAGGTTTTTATACAATAGTCCATTATCACTTACACTAATAGCCAATGGCCAACGAAATTCAGAAGGATTATATACGGTTGCATATTTACCATCTGTTGTTTTCTGACCCCAAATTTTTGCATTGGCATTAACAAAACCTGGTGCACGTTGCGGACTATACAACCAAGACTTCCCTTCATTGGTTGAAATACTTGTTAAAGCATATTTCCATAATCCAACTGCACGTCCATCTGGCAAATGATAAAAATTAAACGCTTTAAAATCTTTTTTTAATGGAATTAAAGAATCGTTTCTATCTGCTTCTTCTACCCATTGTTGCATCATCAAGGGCTTAGACAATAACTCATTACAAGCAGCTACAAATCCCTTATCAGTTGACTGACTATATAATGGATACAGTGTATTTTTTTCGTTGAATCCATGATTGTATCTTATAAAATAGATAGGTCCAAATTTTCCATCGGCATATATTTCTCTTACAACCCTTCCTATTCCATTGCCATCGTTAGGGTCATCTTTTTGACCAAGTACAATTCCATAATACCCTTGTGCCAACATACGCTTTGTACTTGCTACATAAAATCCAATACGCTGGTGCATTACTGCAAAACTTCCATGAGCGCTGTCTTTTCTACCTTCTTTTACCGTGCCATCTTTTAAAGGATAAGGCGGAAAAATAATGGCAGGACGACTCCAATCATATCCATTACTAGATTGCAATAACAATGTTTGACCTGGAGGCACATGTTCGCCAACAGGGCAACTTAAATATTCTAGAAAAAAATGCTGATTCCAATAAGCCAACATTGGCGCATGGTTATAAGTAAAATTATTGCCGCCAGCCCATTGTGGATGCGCTCTATTGGCCCTAAATACTTGTATATTATGAACACCCATTGCAGGACTAAGTTGTCCATGGTGATAGTCTACATTAGACAAAGTTTCGCCAATGTATTTTACGGTATCCTGAGCCAATATGCTAGTTACACTAATAGCCATCAGCATTAATGAATAGCATAATCGAAACATTGCTTTTCTATTTTTCATGGCTGAATTTTATTAGTCGATTTAATATTTTTTTTTGAGTGGTAAAAACAGTGCCATGCTTATGACCCTCTGGTACCGAAACCAAACTATCTATTTTTTCAAATGAATGAAAGTCTTGTGTCCTTATAGCACCATATTTTTTTTCTTGGTATGCATCAAAATAAATTAACCAATCGTTTTTAATTTTTATAGCGGATGGCCCTTCAGAAAAATGATTCGTTATTGGAGCAGACACATTTGTGTAAGGACCATAAGCTGATGTTGCAAATGCCAATTTGATATTTCTTTCAGGACGGGTATTGTCTTTTAAAACCAATACATAATCTGCATTTCCACGTTTTACAATCGTAGCATCAATCACACTAAACTTAGGATCAAAAAAAAGTTTGGTTTCAGTAAACGATATAAAGTCTTTGGTAGTTGTATAATAAAGCCTGTGGTTATTGTTCTCGTCTTCTATTCCTTTTTCGAATCGATTGGGTATGCATGAAGCCCAAACAATGATGTATTGTTTTTTTGTTTCATCATAAAATAATTCTGGCGCCCAAACATTCACTACTGTTTTTTCTGATTGCATTACTGGAATGTATTGCTGCTCACTCCAATGTATCAGGTCTTTTGAATGGGCATATCCAAATCCATTGCCCCCTTTCCATTCTGTTGTAAAAACCAAATGAAACAAACCGTCTGGTCCTTGTATTATAGATGGATCGCGCATAATTTTTTGTGCGCTAATTCCAATTTTAGGCTTTAATAAAATAGTATCTAAGCGATTCCAATGATAGCCATCGGCACTATACAACAAACCCAAACCAGCAGAGGCCGGCTCTTTAAATGAAGTAAAAAGAAATACTTTTTTATTGCATGAATTGAACAAAAGCATGCAGCAAGAAGCAACTAAAATAATATGTGCTAATTTTAGTTGCTTCATTTTTTTGCAGTAATTGATTTTAATAACAATACCCAATCATTCCCCTCTTTAACCTCACCAGGCGGATTAAATTCATGCGATCCAATATTTTTAAAATTGCCTATTAATTGAAATTGTCCATTGCGCGGATTATACCATGAAGCGCTAACAGTATTACCAGCAATTACACCCATTTTTAATTGCATATTTCGGCCAGTGTACGTATATACTAAAGCAAAATTTTTACCAGTTGTTGCTGCTAAATATTCGTACCGATTGCCTTGGTTTAAAACAATGGATTGATTCGGCACACGCTCTAAGTATGGAAGAGCAATTAATAATTTTTTCACATACTGCATTTGCATTGAAGCCGTGTCTTTAATAGCATCTGCCCAATTTTGATCACAAAAATAATCGCCCTTACCTTTCCCATTGTGAAATTGCATCACCGCATTATGCCCATAAGTAAACCCAAAGCCTCCTGCAAAAACACTCCAATACGCATACCTTCTAATGTCTGGAGCAAACCAAATAGGTGCTAAACTATCGTGCAAGCCATGTGGAATATGTTCGTACGAAGGTTCTCCATCGATGGTTGGCTTATAGGGTTGTAGCGCATAATCTCTATTAACATATTTCCAATTGTCTTCTCCAAAAGCAAGTTTACTAGTGTCTTGTTTATAATCTTTATGACCACTTTGAAATAAATTAAAATCTAACCAGCATGCTGTATGAAACCATTCAGAAGAAGAATTTCTTCCTTTTGGATGAAATGTCATTAAATGATTTGGATCAATTGCTTTGATTGTTTTTCCAATAGTTTGCCAAACAGCTTCGCCTTCTGTACCCAATAAATCTCCCCCATTCAACCATATAATATTTGACTGATTTTTGTATCGATTCGCCAAAAAACTA
>CAIKZP010000098.1 GCA_903831935.1 uncultured Bacteroidota bacterium
CTAGAATGAAAAACTTTGATCGGTATCTCTATCGGCTTTTATGACAGCTTTTTTAGGAAATGATAAAACAATTTCAGGTTGCTTTTTTGGCATTGAAAACTTTCCAGCATCCCATACACCATTTTTATTGGCATCTAATAACACCCTAATTTCATATTCAGCAGGTTTGAATCTTTTACGGATAAATTCCTTTCCAGTAATTGGAATTGACTCCACAATTTTTCCTTCTACAATTAATTGCAGTACCGGATTTTTTGTAAGGTCAATATTGGGGAATCGAAATCTACAACTACCATAGTCTGATTCTCTTTTGGTAATGAATCTGGCACTGTCTGCTTTTGGAAGATTGATGCCTGCAGTGTCTGATACAGCGTCTTTATTAATGATAATTCGAAAAGCCGTTTTTTCTTTCCAAGGATATTGGATAGATAATTTTGTATTGCCTGTATCTAATGAAAATTTATAACCTGTAATGGGTTTGAAAAGGGTGTCGTACAAAACAATTTTACTACTATCAAATGATTTTAATTTTCTACTAAATGTTAAATCTAGTGTACTTAATAAATCTTGTTGCCCATTGTCTAAATTAACGGTGTATTTAAGTCGCTTATCTTCTGGAGGTGCTTTTCCTGTTGACTTTGGCGCCATGCTAGTAGTAAGGGGTTTGTCCTTTTTTTTAAATTCTTGGTATGCGTAAAGGGTATCTGTTCGGGTATTTTTATTAATAAGAATTGGCTGGTTTAAATAGGCAAACAATTTGGTGCTGTCGTCGTATTTTTGGGTAAAATCATTGGGTATAACATAGGCTGCAAATTGGCCTGCTGGTAAAAAATTAAAATTAAAATATCCCTTGCCATTTAATTTAGCCAAATAGCGTGCTTTGTTTTTTACAATAGCACTATCATTTAAATTATTGTGTAAAACAACAATTAAAGTAGTATCAATTTTTCCGCTTTCTGCTAGTATTACATAGCCATTGTAGTGGTTGGTGTCTATTTTATTTCCAGTAGAAAAAACATAGGTAAATTCTTTAGCCAAATTTCCTTCATTTACGTCTTTAATGGCGCTTCCAAAATTAATTGAATAAGTAGTGTTTTTTTCTAAACTATCTTTTAGTTTAACAGTTACATTACGCAATTTAGAATCTATAATTGGCGATTTAATTGGGTTAGGAGAAATAATTACATTTTCATTTACAGCCTGCAACTGAACGTATTCGTCAAAAGTCAATACAATATTTTGCGTACTAATATTTACAGCCGAGTCTCTGGGTAATGAATTGATTAACCTTGGCGGCAAACTATCTCTAGGTCCACCACCAGGAGGAATAATATTGGCACAAGAGAACAAGCCAATGCTCGCTATAAAACAAAAGAGTAAAACAATTAGCTTAGTATAGTTCAGTTTCATAAATCGGTTCATTCAGTGGAGCGCTTGTTTTAAAAGCAAATATAGAACTCTAAGGCACTTGATTTACAGCTCTTTGATAGTGAAAAGTTAATTATTCTTCGGTACTCTCATTTAATTCATTGATATCGTGTAAAGCAACTGCTAGTTGGTTGTCTTTTACAAAATTACACCAATGGCATTCTTTTTTACCACATCCTGTATAGAGTTCTCGGTCTTGAATTTTTTTCCAAACAGTTTGAATTTGGTGGGTAACCGTAGTCATGTCTTCGGGTGTAATTGTAATTTTCTCTTTGCGGTATATTTTCTTTTTATCGGGCTCTATAAAATCAAACTCGGTGCTAATTACCTTCCAGTTTTTTTGTTCATAATGATCTACCAATAGTTTATAAAAAACAGCCTGACGCCAATAGTCTCCACCATTCGGATCTTTTTCGTGTGGTGGTTTTAATTTGCTTTTTGCATTTTCTATATCGCCAGTTTTATAATCTACCACATTTACCGAACCGCCATCAAATTCTAGTTTGTCTAGTTTCCCTTTTAATGGCACACCCGCTACTACCACATTTCTAATGGTTCTTTCTACCGCTACAATTTTAGGCCAAGTATTAATGTACTGTTGATAATAATTTAACAACACTCGGTGGCCATATTCCATGCGTCGGTCGAACTGTTCTCTAGTAAAACTTTCACGGTGTCGGTGCATGAACCATTCAAAGTATTTAATAAATTGTTGTTGGTCAGGAAACTTTTCTGTTTCCTGCATTTTAGTGAACAATTGTTCTAAGGCATAGTGTACAGCCGATCCAAATTCAGTGGCTTCAGATTTTCCAGAAGGAACACGTACTAAATTTTGAAAATAGAATTGTAAAGGACATTTTAAGTAATTGTTTAATGCCGTTACATTCATTACAAATTTATCGAGAATTTGGGTAATAAAATCTGCTTCAACTTTGGCAATTTCTGGTGCTTGTTCTTGATCGAATTGAACAAGTGCAAATGCACTTAAAATTTCTGTGCTAATTTCTGGTTGATTAACCGGCAAATGGTGTTCCGATAAAATTTCTGCTATAAACATAGAAGGCTCTAAAGGCTTTCCATCATTTTTAAATTTGCTATACGAAATATGTAAATTGAGTTCAGCCCTTGTAAGTGCTACATAGAATAACCTGCGAAGTTCTTCTTCTTCATTTTTTTGAGAAGTTGAAATAAAGAGTGTGTCTGGAAATGCGTACCCACCTCCTGGTTTTCTTTTTTTCTCCCAACTACTTGCATTACATCCAGCAAAAAATACGTGTTCGAATTCTAAACCTTTAGAACCGTGTGCAGTTAATAGGTTCACGCCTTTGTCGTTGCCACTTACTTGTACCAACGGCAGGTTTAATTTTTCTTTTTCCATCAAAGAAAAAATAGTTACCAATTGGCTTAAACTTAAAGTAGGATTTCTTCCTGCCTCTTCTTTTACAAATTCAAACAGTCCAGTAAGTACTTGTAAATGCCAGTGTTTTTCAGGACTCTGCATAATCCATCCTAATACATTGCTTGCGCGAATAATATTTTCGAATAAATTTATTAAACTCAAATTAGTAGCATCGGATATTAAACTTTCAATGGCATCACTAGCTATTTTAATGCCATTTGCTGGCGCCTGACTAAACAAGTCGGCGGCTGGTGCTGTTGACTTTTGCCGTATTAATTTTCTTAAACTGGTTTTGTTTTCGCCAAATCTTTTATCTGCAACCTGCGCACACATTTGCGCTATTTCAATTGCTGGAATTTGAAACCAATTAAAATGTAAAATTTCAAACAGCATTTCTTCTCCACCAAATGGCGTGTCTAGTTCTGCAGCTAAATATTCTAAAAATAAAATGATTTTTTTGGCTAGTGGAATTTGAAGAATATTTAAATTCCTTTTGCTGTATACGGCAATTTTTTGTTGTTTAAAAAAATCGGTTAGTGTTTCTCCGTATTTATTTTCTTTATAGATGATGCCAATTTTTCCAGAAAGTACACCATTTTTTAATAGGCTGTCTACTTGCAAACAGATATCAATCATTTCTTGTCTGACAGAAGCATATTCATTAATAATTGGTTGGTGTGTTAAACTTTGTAATGCTTTATTTGATGCGATTAAAGTTTTACTTAAACCCGGAATTTGATTAATTAGTCTTTCTTGATTTCGGTCAATTAAGGTTTTTGAAATATCTAAAATAGGTTGGGTAGATCGATAATTATTTGTGAGTACTAATTTTACCAAATCGTTTTTATAATGCTGTGCAAAGCCAATCATATTTTCAACATTGGCTCCTTGAAAACGATAGATACTTTGGTCGTCGTCTCCTACAACAAATACATTTGGTTGCTCCCAAAAATTAATGAGTAACTGTACTATTTTATTTTGCGTACCACTTGTGTCTTGGTATTCATCAACTAAAATATAGAGAAACTGTTCTTGGTATCTAGATAACAAATTGGGGTTTTCTTCAAATGCACGAATGACCCAATTAATCATATCGTCAAAATCATAACGCTTACGCTGACTCATTAAAGATTGAAAAACATCGAATTGATTGACTGCAGCACGCAGTTTTTCCATCTTCTCTATTTCATCTGCTAACTTGTTTGCTTTTACATCGCCAGCCTTAAATTGTTTGTATGCTTTTTGATAAATATAGTCATCACGCGTTGGGAGGTCTGCAATATAATCGTCAATTTTTTGTTCAATAAATGAAGGGGTCCAGCCCTCTTTTTTCATTGTACTAAATAATTGTTGCAAGTTGTTTATTTCAAAATACACATCGCCACGGTAACGTTTTAATGGATTGTCTTTGTCGAAACTATCTATTAGTTGTTTGAATAAATCTATTTTTTCTAGGTCTGAAATAGGGTTTAGAGAAGTTTTTAAAAATAGGGATAGATTCTCTTGGATAATATCGTTGCAAAAAGCATGGAAGGTGTATATATTAACTTTATACGCATCGGGCCCTATAAAATCCAATAGCCTTTTGCGCATGGCCACTGCTCCTGCATCGGTATAGGTTAAGCAAAGAATATTGTCGGGTTGTGCATCTGTTTCTAATAATATTTTACCAATCCTAGCACTTAAAATTTGGGTCTTTCCTGTTCCTGGGCCAGCAATCACCATAACCGGGCCCTCTATTGTATCAACAGCTTTTCTTTGCTCGTTATTTAATTCAGCATAAATTTTCTCGAATGCTTGTTTTTGTAATGCGATATCTGCCATTTTATAAAGATAATTGAATCATAGCAGTCAATAAAGGCAACTTTATGGCCAATTTGTTGTTAGTTCTATAAATAAAGGTATTATGTCTAAAGTCTATTCCATAAAAACAGTACAAACCATTCCTATCAGTTTAACAGAGGCCTGGGATTTTTTTAGTAAGCCAGACAATTTAAAAGACATTACACCTAGTAATTTAGGGTTCTTGATTGTATCGAAACACCATGGAAAAACCATGTACCCTGGTCAAATTATTGAATATACGGTGAAACCTATTTTAGGAATTCCTTTATATTGGATGACAGAAATTACACAGGTAACAGACCAACAATATTTTATAGACCAACAGCGGTTTGGCCCTTATACCATGTGGCACCACCAACACCATTTTAAAGCGGTAGAAGGCGGAGTTGAAATGACAGATATTGTGCACTATAAACTGCCTTTTTTCTTTTTGGGCGATATTGCTAATTGGTTATTTGTAAAACGTCAATTAAAAGGAATTTTTGATTTTCGTTTTCAAGCAACCGAAGCGAAATTTGGTGTTTGGAAAAACTCCCAAAGATCAGAAATACAGTTTGGATAATTACTTTAATTCAATTAGCTGACTCACATTATTATTTCTATCAATGGATGCTACGCAAATGCGTCTGCCATTAATATCAGGCACTTTTGATAGGTCTATAATAGCTGCTTTTTCTGCTACAATTAATTGCACTAATTGTGCATTTGTTGCACTAATAGGCTTTCCGTTTTCAAGTGTAAAAACGCCAAATGCTTTGATAGTTTCTTTGCCAGTATTGCTCACTTGAATCATGCCATTCGCTTGTTTTAGAATGCTTGGTTGTTCTGGTGCAATGGCATCAATCCATGACATGGCTGGCACTAAAGCAGGATAGTAATAGTAATGATTGCGCAAACTATCACTCCATCCATTTGGATTTTTTTCGAATGTTTTACTACTAAAATAAATAGCACCTTGTGTGGTAGGTATATTTCTTAAAGCCGTTAATTGCTCTGGAATTTGATTTAAATTTTTCCAAGCAGGGTTTGTGCCTGCACGATAAATGCCCAATCCAATATATACTTGTTTGCCATAAGTATGTTCGTTCCACCATTTCAACAAAACATCGTAGTCGGCTAATTTATGACCACGCTCCCAATAAAGTTGTGGCACCACATAGTCAATCCATCCTTTGTCCATCCACAATAAAATATCGGCATATAAATCATCGTAATTGGTTTGTCCAGCCTTGGTTTCGCTACCCATTGGGTCTTGACTTTTATTGCGCCAAACACCAAAAGGGCTGATGCCAAATTTCACCCTAGGATTTGCAGTACGAATCGTTTGGTATAATAATTTAATAATACTATCGCAATTACTTCTGCGCCAATTTTCTTTGTCCATTCCCTTGCCATACTTCGCAAAACTTTGTTGGTCTGGAAATTCTTTGCCAGTAATTCTATAAGGATAAAAATAGTCATCCATATGAATGGCATCAATATCATAGCGGGTAACAATATCTTTTACTACCCTGGCTGTATGCTGGCGTACTTCAGGAAGTGCTGGATTGAAATATTTTTTATCGCCATATACCAAAAACCATTCTGGGTGTAATTTGGTTAAATGCGTAGGTGCAACCGACGATTTTTGCATATTAAATACCGCACGATAAGGGTTAAGCCAAGCATGAAATTCCATCCCCCGAATATGTGTTTCTTTAATCATGAATGCTAAGGGATCGTAATAAGGAATTGGCGGCTGACCTTGCTTACCAGTTAAAAATTCACTCCATGGTTCTAATTGAGACGGATAAAGCGCATCACCTGCAGGACGAATTTGAACAATAACAGCATTCATGCCATTCTGTTGGTGCATATCCAACAATTTGATGAATTCGGCTTTCTGTGCTTCAACAGAAAGATTTTTACTACTTGGCCAATCGATATTATCTACACTTGCTACCCAAACACCGCGAAATTCATAATTGCGTGGGTTTTGAGATACTGCGTTTAATGCAAATAGGCAAAAAACAAGCAGCATAAAGGTGTGGGTCAATTGCTTCATCTTACGAAGATAAATAGATGTTTGCAGCTAATTGGCTAATGTGGAAGGATTTTGAGCAGGCACTATTGAAATACACATTTGGTATTAATGATGGTTGCGCATTTTATCGAGGAGCCTATTCAGTTCAATGGTTTCGTCTTCTGTGAGATGGTATAAAATCTCATCAATTTCGTGGTTGCGTTTGTCTAATGTTTCTAGTAATTTTTTTCCTGCATCGGTTATTGAAACATCTACCAATCTTTTGTCTGATTTACTAATGGCTTTTACAACAAGCCCTTTTGCTACTAGTCGATCTACAATTCTGCTAGTATCACTCATTTTATCGAGCATTCTTTCGCGAATTTGCATGGTGCTAATAGGCATTTTGCTTCCTAATACGATGCGCAAAATATTGTATTGCTGCATGGTAATATTTCCGTCGTCAATCACTTTTTTAATTCTTTCATTAAGCCAGTTCGACGAAAAAATCATGTTCACAATTGCTTTCTGGTAATTGTTTCTAAACTGTGTTTGATGAATGTCTTTTTCAATTCCCATAACAATAAAATTGATTTATTAATCTTCCCAAACACTTAGCCCTTCGCTGCAATTGGCACAGATATCAATATTTTTTCTGCTAGTAATTAGTTCTTGTCGAAACTGTTTGTAATTGCTATTGTTCCATGTTTCTTTAAAACTTTGGGTGTGCAAATTTCCAAGTTGGTGGGTAGCATCTTTATCAAAACAACAAGGCACCACCAATCCATCCCATGTGATTACATTGGCATGCCAAAGTTTCCAACAATGGTTGCTCAGGCCACTTTTCACTTGTCTGTTTCCAGTTTTGTCTTTTTTATAGCGACTATATTTTTCAATGGTTGGCACCAATCCATGTGGGTCATTTTGAAAGTCGTACACCTGTGCCGTTTTAAATCGAACTTGGTCAACGCCAATTTCTGCACCTAATTTTTTAATGGCTTCAATTTGGTGTTCATTAGGCTTCACAACTAAAAATTGAAAAAACACAAATGGAGTTTTGCTATTTAATGCTTTTTTCCATTTAACAATATTTTTAGCACCTTCTATTACTTTTTCTAATTTCCCTCCAATCCGATATTGTTCGTATACTTCTTGTGAAGTGCCATCTATTGAAATAATTAATCGATCAAGTCCGCTTTCAACAGTTTCTTTTGCTTTTGCATCCGTTAGGTAATGGGCATTGGTAGATGTAGCCGTGTAAATACCTTTTTGGTGCGCATATTGCACCATTGGTAAAAAATCGGGGTTTAAATAGGGCTCACCTTGAAAATAAAAAATTAGATATAAGAGCTCTTTGTAAATATCATCGATTGTTTGTTTAAAAAAACTTTGCTCTAACATGCCAGTTGGACGGGTAAAAGCACGCAAGCCGCTAGGACATTCCGGACAGCGAAGATTACAAGAGGTTGTTGGCTCAAATGAAATGGAAATGGGGTAGCCCCATTGAATGGGTTTGCCTATTAGTCTTGTTATAGAGTAACTAGTGTACACCAAGGCTGCGTTCCAAAAACGCTTCAGGGTGAGTTTTTTTAATAAATTGACACTATCGTTAAGGTTAAAATAAGCCATTAGGGTACAAAAGTAAGGATGCTAGCCAAAAGAAAAACTGACAAATGTCTTTGAATCGGCAATATTGTTTGTTTGACTATCTAAATACTTAAACAAACAACAATTATTTTCTATCTTGCATGAGTTAAGCGTAAATTAATGTCTGTATATTTTATTTACCATAAACTCAATTCATGACCCACTTTCATGATGCTGTTACTTGTCAATCTTGCGCACAACGTTTTACATCGGTTTTTTGTAAAGCGAAACAGGAGTTTATTGCTGAAATCAATGAGCAAAAAGTTTGCAATATTTACAAGAAAGGTCAAACTATTTTTAATGAAGGATCTTATCCATTTGGTGTGTATTGCATCAATGAAGGAAAAGTAAAACTTTCACACCTTGGCGACGACGGAAAAGAGCAAATCATTCGCTTGCTACGCGGAGGTGATGTATTGGGCTACCGGGCGTTATTAAGTGGCGAAAGATATAGTGCAAGTGCCATTGTTTTAGAAGACACACAGGTTTGTTTTATTCCCAAAGAATTATTTATTAGCGTACTCAAAAACGATGCTGGGCTTGCTTTTGAGATGATGAAGCTATTGAGCGATGAATTACACAAAGCAGAAGTTAAACTAACCCATTTGGCCCAAAAGCCAATTAGAGAAAGGCTTGCAGAAACATTGTTGTTTATTAAAGAAACCTATGGCTTTGAAGCAGATGGCGAAACATTAAGTGTTAGACTTTCTCGCGAAGAAATTGCCAATCTTGTTGGAACCGCTACTGAATCAACCATTCGATTGCTATCGGAATTTAAAAAAGATGGTATGGTTGAACTAGACGGCAAAAAAATCAAAATCCTCAAACACAAAGAATTGGTAAGAACCGCTAATCTGCAGGATTAGTAAGCGTTTTAGCCCAAAACATGATAAATATCATGTACCTACTTGAGTAGTGTCATTTACATTCCTATGTTCTCAAGATAACTTGCATTGAAAAGGAATAGATGCTATTAGATACTAGAGATACGGTTTCCAACGAATTATTGTCACCAGAAGGGCTATGTTCGCTCATTGAGTTGGAGTATCATCCTTCCATAAATGCATCATTAAGAAAAGTGGAAGACTATTTAATTTCAAATGCTTATGGCAAAGAATTATCAATTCCAATGTCTGAATTAATTCATTTGGTGTTCATGAAATTGTCCGACGAATTACAACATTTTTTCTTAAAAGAATCGGGCATTATTTTTCCGGCTATTTGCAAAAATGAAAAAGCCAAAATAACAAAAGAACCTGGCCATCATCAATTACAAAAATCATTATTAGAAACGGTTCAACAGCGCCAGCAAGTAATTGTTAATCTCTTACAAAAAATGCGGCAACTTTTGCATGATTATAGCATACGTTCTGAATGGAGCAAAGAATGGCAAGAATGTGTGAACGAGTTGTTTTTATTAGAAACAAAAACCTATCAATGGATTCATATTGAAGGCAGTTTGCTCTATCCAAAACTTATAACAAAATAATTGAATTACTCAATTAAAATTCCTTCTAACAACACTTTAAATTAGTAACTTCAAACACATGAGTAATTCCTTTGTTCCGCAGACATCCACCGCAGTTCAATGTTTTCATTGTGGCGAAGACTGCAATGAAAAGCCTGTTATTATTCAAGAAAAAAGTTTTTGTTGTGAAGGATGTAAAATGGTTTATGAAATACTGAATCAGTCGGGCATGTGCGATTATTATGCTATCAGCAAAAATCCTGGAACAAGTCAAAGAGTTAAAATTAGAGCAGATAAATTTGCTTTTTTAGACGATAAAAAAATTCAAGCATCCTTACTAAGTTTTACCAATGAATCCGAAACGCATGTTAATTTTTATTTGCCTCAAATGCACTGTAGTAGTTGCTTGTGGCTTTTAGAGAATTTACATAGACTTAATAAAAATGTAATTTCATCTAAGGTAAATTTCGAAAGAAAGGAAGCAGATATTGTTTTTGATCACCGATCAATTTCAATGCACCAATTAGCAGATTTATTGGCTTCAATTGGCTATGAGCCTTATATTAGTTTTAACGACTTGAAAAAAAATAGACCATCACTTAATGCTTCTAAAATTTACAAATTAGGTGTAGCAGGATTTTGTTTTGCAAATATTATGTTGCTTAGTTTTCCAGAATATTTAGGAATTGATTCGCATGAAGCCTATTTACAAGGGGCTTTTAGGTATTTAAATGTTTTATTGAGTTTACCTGTTTTTTTTTATAGCTCATCTGAATTTTATATCAGTGCTTGGAAAAGTTTAAAACATAGATTTTTAAATATCGACGCGCCCATTGTATTAGCAGTGGTGGTGGCTTTTGGAAGAAGTTTATACGAGGTATTTAGTGGAACAGGTGCGGGTTATTTTGATTCCATGAGTGGAATTGTTTTTTTTATGTTAGTTGGTCGCGTTTTACAAGACAAAACTTATCAAGAACTAAGTTTTGAGCGAGACTATAAAGCCTATTTTCCAATTGCAGTTATGCGAATTATTGATGGCAATGCTGTATCGGTATCGTTGCCAGAAATTAAACTCAACGACACCTTATTAATTCATAACCAAGAATTGATTCCTGCAGATGGAATACTAACAATGGGCAAGGCACTTATAGATTATAGTTTTGTTACAGGAGAATCTATTCCGGTTGAAAAACAAATGGGTGAAATTATTTATGCAGGGGGCAAACAAATAGCCGGCAATATTGAAATGTTGGTGATAAAAGAAGTGGCACAAAGTTATTTAACCAAACTTTGGAATCGTGCCGAATTGCACACCGAAACAGTACTAGAAGAACGCTCATTCGTGCATTTGTTAAGCAGGTATTTTACAGTAATTCTTTTTACAATTGCAAGTTTAGCCGCATTGTATTGGTATATCCACGATAGTAGTAGAATTTGGCAAGTAGTAACTGCAGTATTAATTGTGGCTTGTCCATGTGCTTTATTGCTTAGTAATACTTTTACCAATGGAAATATTTTGCGTCGACTTGGTAGGAATCAATTTTATTTACGAAATGCTCAAACCATTGAAGAGATTGCTAAAGTAAATTATATAGTATTTGATAAAACAGGTACATTAACAACTGGCAGGTATCAAGATATTGTTTATGAAGGGGTTTCAATAGAACCGAGTATCATTAAAAAAATTGCGGCATTAGCGGCACAGTCTACACATCCAATGAGTAAGGCAATTGTAGAATGGTCTGGAGAATTACAACCAAAACATACTGGTATTAAGTCTTTTCAAGAGCTTCCAGGAAAAGGAATTGAAGGAATTGTAGATGGAGATAGTATTGTAATGGGCTCTGCAATTTTTGTAACAAAAAAAACAGAAGGCACAACACTTCAATCGGCAGTGTATGTTTCTGTAAATAACCAAGTATTAGGAAGGTTTGGTTTTAGAAACCATTATAGACCACAGATTCCTGCACTATTACAACAGTTACAAAAACTTGGGTATCCTATTTGTGTATTAAGTGGCGACAATGCAGGTGAACAACAAAATTTACAAAAATTATTAGGCATTGGTGCACCTATTTATTTTAACCAAAAGCCCGAAGACAAACTAGAAGTCATCAAGCAATTTCAATTATTAGGGAAAAAAGTTATGATGATTGGAGATGGATTAAATGATGCGGGTGCTTTAAAACAAGCAGATGTTGGCATTGCAATTTCAGAAAACAGTTCGCATTTCACTCCAGCAAGTGATGTGATTATGGAGGCATCTGTATTGCCAAAACTCTACCAATATATTCGATTGTGTAAAGCAAATAAGCAATTGGTAATGACTGCATTTGTGGTTTCAATTCTATACAATATTGTGGGAATTTCTTTTGCAGTACAAGGTAATTTGTCGCCAATGGTTGCGGCTATTTTAATGCCAGCAAGTAGCTTAAGTATTTTGTTGGTGAGTTTTGGAGCGAGTAATTTTTTAAGTTGGAAAATGGGCTTCAAATAAACCCATAAAAGATGACAAAAATCATTTAATAGCTTGAATATTTATTAGACTTTCGTTTTAGAATCCTTCTCAGTTCTTAAACGGCTTCCCACTATGAGTGTAATTTTAATTTTATTAATGGCCAGCATTTCGGTTGCTGCACTTTTCTTAGCAGCTTTTTTATGGAGTGTTCGCTCTGGTCAATACGACGATGAAATTAGCCCTCCTCTTAGAATGTTACACGACAATTCTATTTCACAAAATATAGATACAACTAATACAACAACTACACTTAAACCAATAAATTGATTCGCATGCAAGTTGAAAAGTTTTTTTACGACAACAAATCCGTGAAACTATTTGCTTACGCAACCATATTATGGGGCGTAGTAGGTATGCTTGCTGGATTATTAATTTCTATTCAAATTTATTTGCCAGCAGCAAATTTTGGATTGCCTTTTACCACTTTTGGTAGAGTAAGGCCCGTGCATACCAATGCAGTAATTTTTGCGTTTGTGGGTAACGGTATTTTCATGGGTGTTTATTATTCTTTGCAGCGTTTGTGTAAAGCCCGCATGTTTAATGATACGTTAAGTAAAATACATTTTTGGGGATGGCAATTAATTATTGTGTTAGCCGCTGTTACTTTATTGGCAGGTTATACAACTGGTAAAGAATATGCAGAACTAGAGTGGCCAATTGATATTCTTATTACCCTAATTTGGGTGGTATTTGGTATCAATATGTTTGGTACTATTTTAAAAAGAAGAGAAAGTCATTTATATGTGGCTATTTGGTTTTTTATAGCTACTTGGATTACTGTTGCTATGTTGCATATTGTTAACTCATTTGAGCTTCCTTTTTCTTGGATTAAGAGTTATAGTTTTTATGCAGGTGTTCAAGATGCATTGGTACAATGGTGGTATGGTCATAATGCGGTTGCATTTTTCTTAACAACACCTTATTTAGGTGTGATGTATTATTTCTTGCCTAAAGCTGCCAACAGACCAGTATATAGTTATCGCCTTTCTATTATTCACTTTTGGGCGTTGATATTTTTATATATCTGGGCAGGACCTCACCATTTATTATATACCGCTTTACCTGATTGGGCCCAAAGCCTAGGAACAGTATTTAGTATTATGCTCATAGCGCCATCTTGGGGTGGTATGTTAAATGGATTGTTCACTTTGCGTGGTGCTTGGGATAAAGTAAGAGAAGATCCTATTTTAAAATTCATGGTGGTAGCAATTACCTGTTATGGTATGAGCACATTTGAAGGTCCAATGCTTAGTTTAAAAAGTGTAAATGCAATTACACACTTTACAGACTGGACCATTGCGCACGTACACGTTGGTGCATTGGGATGGAATGGATTTTTAACTTTTGGAATTTTATATTGGATTATTCCTAGAATTTTTAATACCCAATTATATTCTAAAAAATTAGCTACTACGCATTTCTGGATTGGAACAATTGGTATTGTGTTATATGCTATTCCAATGTATTGGGCAGGATTTACACAGGCATTAATGTGGAAACAATTTACAGCAGATGGTACCTTGAAGTTTCAATTTTTAGAAACTGTTACACATATTATTCCAATGTATGTAACACGTAGTTTAGGCGGATTGTTATACTTGTCTGGTGTATTTGTAATGGTATACAATATTATTAAAACTGTAAAATCTGGAGAATTAATTGCTAATGAAGCGGCAGAAGCACCTGCATTGGTAAAATCAACCGGACATGCTAAACAATATTGGCACAGATGGATTGAAGAAAGACCAATTCAAATGTTGGTATTTAGTTTGGTACTAGTTGCTGCGGGTGGAATTATAGAAATGGTTCCAACCTTCTTAATTAAAAGCAATATTCCAACCATTGCTGCCGTAAAACCGTATACTCCTTTAGAATTACAAGGAAGAGATATTTATATTAGAGAGGGTTGTTATTTATGCCATTCTCAAATGGTTCGACCTTTCCGTGATGAAGTAGCTAGGTATGGTGAATATAGCAAAGCAGGGGAATTCATTTACGACCATCCATTCCAATGGGGAAGCAAACGTACGGGTCCAGATTTGGCACGTATTGGCGGAAAGTATCCAGACAGTTGGCATTACAACCATATGTTGGAACCACAAAGTATGAGCCCTGGTTCAATTATGCCATCTTATACTTGGTTGTTTGAAAATAAAATTGACACAGCAATTACGCCTGCAAAAATTAGGGCAATGCAAACCTTGGGAGTGCCTTATGCAAAAGGGTTTGATCAAGAAGCAAATGCCAACTTAATGGCACAGGCAAATAAAATTCAAGCAGGATTAAAAGTAGAAAAATTAGACGTAGCGGCTGATGCAGAAATTGTTGCCTTGATTGCTTATTTACAGCGTATGGGTACTGATATAAAAGGAGTAAAATCTTTACCAACTACTACAAAATAATTTAGCATATGAAATTCATTAATTATTTAGAAAAAATAACTGGCGTTGATGTTTTTGCATTAACGTCTCTCACTATTTTTTTTACATTTTTCGTTTTGATGGCTATTTGGGTAGCCACTGCAGATAAACGAATCATGGATGAAATCAATCATTTGCCACTTGATAATTAAGTAATAAATTTTTAAATGAACCGTCATGATACAAAAATATTTTTCTAAACATAATTGTGTTAGAGCATTGGTAGTATTAATTACTATTGGTTTTAGCACTAATGATGCATTTGCGGCTGGTCCACCTAAAGTATCGGATTTATCCAATCCTTTGGCACAAGTACTGCTAGTAATAATAGTGGGATTATTATTAGCCATTGGTCTTTTGGCCAATGTCATACTTGGGGCCGCCCAAGTGTATCTTCAACGTTTTAAAGATGAACGTAAAAAATCGGGAACTACTGCTGCTAAAGCATTGATGGTTGTCATGATTTGTTTAACAAGTGTGTCGTTGTTTGCAGCTGCAACACCTGCAGACCCTGCTGCTACTGCGGTAGTTGAAACAACTATTGCAGGTTTGTCTTTTACCTCGTTTTATGTTTTATTAGGTGTTATTGGATTAGAATTATTAATAATGATTGTGTTGTTAATTAATTTGAAAAAATTATTGACTAAAGAATCTTTGGTAATGGCAGAAGCTGCCATTGCAGACAATGAACCAATTGTAGTTAGAGAATCTGCTTTTATTAAATGGTGGGATAAAGTAAATAGTTTTAAACCAATTCAAGAAGAATCAACAATTGATTTAGGACACAATTACGATGGTATTAGAGAATTAGACAATCGTTTGCCACCATGGTGGTTGTATGGATTTTATTTGTGCATCATTTTTGCCGGTGTTTATTTATATCGTTACCATGTAGCACATTCAGCCCCATTAAGTGCCGAAGAATTAAGTATTTCGCTAGAAAAAGCAGCAATTGACAAAGAAGAATACTTAAAAAAATCAGCCAATAATGTAGATGAAAATACAGTGACTTATTTATCGTCTCCAGCAGATCATGAAGCGGCACAAAAAATATTTTCTACAATTTGCGCTGCCTGTCATTTACCAGATGGTGGTGGTTCTGTAGGACCAAACCTTACAGATGCTTATTGGATTCATGGCGGAGGTATTAAGGATATTTTTAAAACCTTAAAATACGGCTGGCCAGAAAAAGGAATGAAGAGTTGGAAGGACGACTATTCACCTGTGCAGTTGGCACAATTGGCGAGTTATGTAAAATCCCTACAAGGAACTAAACCAGCAAAACCAAAAGAACCTCAAGGAGTATTGTATGAAGAAAAAGCGCCTGCAACAAAAGCAGCCGATTCTACAAAAACACCAGCAGTTACCGGAAGCGACAAAAAAGCCGTTGCCATTAATCCATAATAATGAGCCATATTCAGCATGCCAATGAACCCCTTTCAGAAAATTTTCGTGATAGGCTTGCAACAGTAGACGAATCAGGTAAACGTAATTGGATTTATGCCTATAAACCAAAGGGTAAATTTTATAGTATTAGAACTTACCTAAGTTGGTTGTATTTTATTGTTTTCTTTGGATTACCCTTTGTTGAAATTAATCATCGACCCTTATTTCTATTTAATATTCCCAATGCCCAGTTTATCATTTTTGGGAAAGTGTTTTGGCCACAAGATTTCTTTATTTTCGGATTAACGATGATCACATTTGTGTTCTTCATTATTCTATTTACCGCAGCATTTGGCCGATTATTTTGTGGATGGGCTTGCCCCCAAACCAATTTTATGGAAATGATGTTCCGTAAAGTTGAATTTGTAATTCTAGGAGATGCACCTGCCCAAAAAGCTTTACAAAAAGCCCCATGGACTACAAAGAAAATTTTTAAAATCACTGTAAAGCATATTGTGTTTTACTTACTTTCTTTTGTGATTGCTAATTTTTTTCTTGCCTATATTATTGGCGTAAAAGAACTCGAAAAAATTATTGTTGAACCTGTTATTGCGCATTTGGGAGGGTTAACCGCCATTATGGTTTTTAGTGCTGTGTTTTATGCGGTATATGCTTTTTTTAGAGAACAAGCTTGTACGGTTGTTTGTCCGTATGGTCGTTTACAAAGTGTATTACTCGATAGAAATTCTATGATTGTAGCCTACGATTACAAACGTGGCGAACCTCGTGGAAATGCCAAGAAAGACCATAGTGGACCACTAGGAGATTGTATAGATTGTCATCAATGTGTTAGAGTTTGCCCTACAGGAATTGATATTAGAAATGGTGTTCAAATGGAATGCGTGGGTTGTACAGCTTGTATAGATGCTTGTAATGATGTGATGGAGAAAGTTGGTAAGCCCAAAGGTTTAATTAGATATGCTTCTGAAAACACAATAGCAAGTGGCGATTCATTGCATTATACTACTAGAATGAAAATCTATACCGGCTTGTGTTTGTTGGTATTAACTATTTTATCGGTTATATTATTTACGCGAAAAGATATTGATGCAACCATTATGCGAACACCGGGCATATTGTATCAAGAAAGAGGTGCCGATAGCATTTCTAATTTGTACAATATAAAATTGGTGAATAAAACAGTGGAGCCAATTCAATTAACCATTCAACTAGACGACCATGATGGCAAAATTGAAATAATAGGAAAGCCGTATATTCAAGTAGCCAAAGAAGGACAAGGTACAGGTTCGTTTTTTGTAGTAATACCTAAAACAAGAATTCATAGCAGAAAAACAAAGCTCACCTTACAGTTGTTTGAAGGCGCTAAAATGGTAAGTAGTTTGCCTACTAATTTTTTGGGTCCTGTAACAAAATAATCAATCAAATTGAAAATACAATAGTATGAGTTGGGGAAATAAACTAGTGGTTGTTTTTGTATTATTTGCTGTTTTTATAGGCACCATGGTGTACAAGGCATTTAACACACCCTTAGATTTAGTAAGCAAAGACTATTACAAAGAAGAGTTGCGCTATCAAGAAAAAATTGATGGTATGAATAACGCAGCAAAAATTAGTAAGGTAATTATTACGCAAAATCAAACAGCAATAAACATTCAATTTCCAATTGAGCAAAAAGGCAAATCCATAAAAGGAGAAGCTTTTTTTTACTGTGTAACGGATGAAAAAAAAGACATTCGATTGCCTATTATAGTTGATTCAACTGCTAGCTTAGCAGTGTTAAAAAATAAATTACAGAAAGGCGTGTATGCTTTAAAACTAAATTGGCAATTAGATAAAGAAGCTTATTACAACGAACAAAAATTGGTGGTGCAATAAATGGTTTGGCAATTACTCATATCTGGGTTAGCATTAGGTGCGGTAAGTAGTTTCCACTGTGTTGGCATGTGCGGTCCTATTGCTTTTTCTTTACCCGTGTATTATTTGCCAGCGCATAAAAAATTAACAGGTATTCTTTTATATCATACAGGAAGAATTTTTATTTATGCATCACTAGGTGTGTTTTTTGGATTTCTAGGGCACCAATTTTTTCTTGCAGGATTCCAACAAATTTTCTCCATTTTATTGGGTTGTACAATTTTGTTTATTCTTCTACAAACCTTACTTAACAAGCAATTGGTAAAATTGAAATGGGTAGACCAATTTCAAAAATGGCTACAAAAAATCATAGGAAAATACTTGCAACAAAAACAATTATCTGGAATGATTGTGTTGGGTATGGCCAATGGTTTATTGCCTTGCGGAATGGTTTATTTAGCTATTACAGGTGCTTTGGCTGCAAGCACAGTAAGTGGCGGTGTGCTTTTTATGACTGCGTTTGGTTTAGGAACTTTTCCGGCGTTATTTGTTTTGTCTTATTCAGGAAGTATTATAGGAATAGATGCTCGAAATAAAATGAAAAAAGCCATTCCTTACTTTGTGGCCACCATGGCGGTATTACTTATTTTACGTGGACTCAATTTAAATATCCCAATGGTTAGTCCACTTCTAAATAATACAATTGCCAAAACAGTTGTATGTCCTTAATGCATTATTTAGCCGGAAGAAATTTTCTATAACTGATCAGTAAAGCCAAAAGGCAGCCAACGCTATCTGCTACAATGTCTAGCAATTCAAAACTTCTATTTGGAATCCAATTCTTTTGTATGAATTCAATGGCTATTCCATAAGAGATGCCTAATAAACAAATGATAAAAAACCATTGTTTTATTTTGGAAACATTATTAAGCCTTTTTTTTAAAGGAAAACTAAACAGCAAACAGAGCGTAGTAAAAAATGAAATATGAACTGCTTTGTCTAATTGAGGAATACTAAATAAACGTCCTGTAGGAAATTCACTGCCAGGTAGGCAAAGTAAAAAAGTGGTAAAAACAAAAAATAGAATAGCCGGTAGAAAGGGGTATTTATTAAGTAAGCGCATAAGCAAAGATAAATTTTTGCTTATGCGCTTGCAAAAGTTTTTAATTATCCTACTAAATCGGTATAAGCATGGCTGCTTAATAATTCAGCAACATCAGCTGGATTAGTCACTTCCATTTTAATCATCCAACCGTCTCCGTAAGCATCAGTATTTACTAATTCTGGTTGTTTTTCTAGCAAAGGGTTAATTTCAGTAACAGTACCTGCAACAGGTAAAAACAAATCACTCACTGTTTTCACCGCTTCTACGGTACCGAAAACTTCTTCGGCAGCTAGGGTTTTACCCACAGTATTGATATCTACATAAACAATATCGCCCAATTCATGCTGTGCGAAATCGGTAATACCAATGGTAGCAATATTGCCTTCTAACTTAATCCACTCATGGTCTTTGGTGTACTTTAGTTCTGCCGGAAAAAGGTTCATATAGTTTGTTTTTTATTTTGCAAATATTGAATAAAAATCAATTGGTTGTTAGTAATTCTTAACTGAAAGCAATACTATTTTTTAGAAGCCCATTTGTTCGAAATACAATAACACATGGTCTTTAATAAAATTCTCTTGTTCTACTAAGTGAAGTACAGGTATTTCTTTCACTTGTGTAAAATGTGGCCATCCCTCTTCGTCATTACCTGCTTTAACATAATAGCCACTTTGTGCCAAAATAGTACAAACAGCTACATGCATGAGGTCTTGTTTTTGCTCTTTGCTAATTTTTTCCACTATATAGCCAGTTTCTTGCAATCCTACTAAAAATAAAACTGCTTCTAAATCTGGCTTTTTACCGAATTTATCTACCAATTTGGCTTCGAGGGCCCACCATCGCTGTTGTATGTCGTCTTTAATATACATTCCGCAAAGGTAAATGGTTGAAGGTTGCTTTCATCAAGCAGCAAAAGTTATATTTGCAAAAATTGATTGTATGTTACAAGTGCAGGTTTTACGAAATAATACCGCTGAAGTGAAGAAAAAGCTGGCTTTAAAGCAGTTTAAACAGCTTGAATTGGTAGATCAGGTGGTATCCTTAGACGACGAAAGAAAAAAATTGCAAGCAGATTTTGACCAAACTCAGGCCAAAGTGAATGCTGCATCTAAAGAAATAGGTAAATACATGGCTGCTGGCAATCAAGCAGAGGCCGATTCCATTAAATCAAATGTTGCAGCATGGAAAGCTTTATTAGAGCCATTAAAAGATCAAATGGCAATCGTAGAAAAAGAATTACTAGCCACTTTAGTATTATTGCCTAATCTACCTGCCGATGCAGTGCCAGAAGGCAAAACACCAGAAGAAAATGTAGTGGTTAGAGAAGGAGGTTTAAAACCCGATTTATATGCTGGAGCAGTGCCCCATTGGGATTTAATAAAAACCTATGATTTAGTTGATTTTGAAACGGGTGCAAAAATTACCGGTAGTGGATTTCCATTGTACAAAGGAAAAGGAGCCAAGTTACAGAGAGCACTTATTCAATACTTTCTTGATTACAATACCAATGCAGGTTATACAGAATATTTGCCTCCCTATTTAGTAAACGAAGCCAGTGCTTTTGCTACCGGGCAATTGCCCGACAAAGAAGGACAAATGTACCATGCCACTGCCGACAATTATTACTTGATACCAACTGCAGAAGTACCAGTAACAAATATCTACAGAGACACAATTGTAAAAGAATCGGAATTGCCTATTAAAATGACTGCATACACGCCTTGTTTTAGACGCGAAGCAGGAAGTTTTGGAAAGGAAGTGCGTGGACTAAATCGAGTACACCAATTTGACAAAGTTGAAGTCATACAAATAGTAGCACCTGAAACTAGTTATGCTGTTTTAGATGAAATGGTATTGCATGTAGAGCAATTATTGCAATCATTGCAATTGCCTTACCGCATACTACGTTTATGTGGTGGTGATATGGGTTTTACAAGTGCCATCACCTATGATTTTGAAGTATTTAGTGCAGCTCAAGAAAGATGGTTAGAAGTAAGTAGCGTTTCTAATTTTGAAAGCTATCAAACTAATAGAATGAAATGCCGATATAAAGATGCAACTGGAAAAACACAGTTTACGCATTCATTAAATGGTAGTTCATTAGCCTTGCCAAGAATTGTTGCTTGCTTATTAGAAAACAACCAAACACCTGATGGTATTTTATTGCCAGAAGTATTGCACAAATATTTTGGCAACAATAAAATTTAAAAATAAACTGATGCTAAATAAATTGCTTAAAAGGATAGGAGTAACCTTACTTGTAGTTTTTGTTTTATTAAATATCATGGCTGCTTTTCATGCCTACAAGTTCACGCATTTTTATAGCAATATACCTGCCCCATTAAAGCCAGAGCAGATGGGGTTTACGCAAAAAGCGTCTGCTATTTTTATGGGTGTAAAATTTCCTAAAAGCAAAGTAGTAGATACTTTTTTAGTGGCACATGATACAGTGAATTTAGTCACTTCAGATGGCCTAAAATTAGAGTCTTGGTATGCAAAATCTGATAGTGTTGCCAAAGGAACTATAATAATGTTTCATGGTCATGGAGGAAGCAAAAGTGCTCAAATTAAAGAAGCCACAGCCTTTCACAACATGGGATGGAATGTTTTTTTAACAGATTTTAGGGCGCATGGTAATAGTGAAGGAGAGGTTTGCACCGTAGGTGTAAATGAAACAAACGATGTAAAATCTGCCTATGATTTTATTAAATCAAAAGGCGAAAAAAATATTGTTTTGTATGGAGTGTCTTTGGGGGCATCAACTATATTAACAACTTTTAATCGATTCCCAATAAGACCCTCTAAAGTAATTCTAGAAATGCCCTTTGGTACTTTAATAGATGCGGTAGAAGGGCGTTTAAAAATAATGCATATTCCAGCAGAGCCTATGGCAACTTTGTTAACTTTTTGGGGTGGAGTAGAGCAAGGTTTTTGGGCATTTGGTCATAGTCCTGAAAATTTTGCTAATAATATCAGCTGTCCTGTTTTATTACAATGGGGTATTAATGATATTAGGGTTACTGAAAAAGAAACCAATACCATTTTTAAAAACTTAGCAACTCGTAATAAAATGATGATCAAATATGCGCGTTCTGGTCATCAAAGTCTTTGCAAAAATGAAAATGAAAAATGGTTAAAATGTGTGAGTGAATTTTTAAATCAGTAATTTTTTAATGATTACCATTTGCTAAACCGTACCCCAACAACATAAGGACTTTGGTCTATTTTTGTAATGTCTTTTTGTAATTTATTTAAACTATAAGAGCCGTAGAACCTGATAGGGCCTAAACCTATTTCTGCAATACTTGCTATACGCCAAGGTTCGAAATTAAAATCGCCTTTTATTTTTTGTTTACCTCTTTCGGCACTAATTTGTTTGTTCCGACTTTGTAATAAATAACCAGCGCTTAATCCTACACTAACATTCAAACTTCTATGGTTGCTTGGGTTTGTATTGATATTTAGCATCAAAGGAACAGTAATATAATTTAGAAATAATTTGTTTTTTGTAAAAGAAATAGAATCATTAAAAACAAAGGGTTGTGGATCTTTTCTATAACTAATGCGCGAATCATATCTATAATTATACATCTCTGATCCTAAACCATATTTCAAATTCAAAATATGTTTGTAGAGGTTTCTTTTTTGCATAAAAACCCAAATATTTAGGTTGCTAGATTTGCCTGTGTTTAATTGGTAAGCATTTTGATTTGGTTTACCATCTTGCGTACGAAATGTTTTTAAATAAGTGCCAGCTTGCGCAATAGTATAATCGGTATTGTCTCTTACATTGGCAAAACCCAAATCCATGATCCACCAATTAGTGCTGATATTATTATTGGTTCTATTTCGTTTAACAATAGTTATATCAACGGTTTTATCCCAATCTTTCATAATACTATTATTGGCATTAGTATTTGCCCCCTTGTTCTTTTTTACAATAATAAAATTGCCAACATGCACGGTATCGACACTACTACTATCTTTTTGGGCAATAGCCATTAAGGAGCATTGTGTAAAGGCAATAAAAAATAATAGTTGTTTCATATTTCTGTATTAATTAAATGAAGGGTTGTTTTGGGCTATTAAGGTATTGTTGGTTGGTTCATCTGATTTTCTTTTTAACAAACTAGCAGCCTTTCTAAAAAGTCCACGAAGCTTGTCTTTATTAAGTTCTATCGACCCAACATATAAACTGTTATTGTCTGTTTCTGTATCTAATTCTTTATAAACTGTTCGGTGCATTTTTGTGGATGACTCATTGGTATTATTTGAAACTGCTATATTGATTTGTTCACTAGCTGCAAGTGTTTTATTAGCGGTTGCTGTTTTTTCACTCTGATCTTGTAAAGCAATTGCATCAGTTGCCGCTGAATTTAATGCTTTATTTGGCGATTTATTTTCGTTGTTTTTTATAGTTAACCTTGAATCATTCGCTTTAATTGTTGCATTGTCTAAAACTGCAATTGATGTATTATTTTTTTGAGTAGACTTTTTATTATTGACTGGATTCTTAAGTTGTACAGTATAGTTATAAATAGGTTGTTTTTTGTTTGAATTGAAAGGGATTGAATTTTTAGTAGGCATTAAATCAGCAACCTTATTTTTTTCTATTGAATTTATTGCAATAGGGTGTTTGGATTCTTTATTAGGTATTAAATCAGCAACCTTATTTTTTATTGGTGCATTTATTACAATAGGATGTACAGAATCTTTAGTTGGCATTAGTATCCAAGCCATAAATACCAAGCCAATAAACGCAGCAGCTACTGCTATTTTTTGCCAAGTAAAAAATAAAACAGTTCTTTCTTTATTCTCTTTTTTGTAAAGCTTTTCTTTATTTGCAAAAACAACAGTGGTATCTGGAATAAATTTAGTTTGCAATAGACTTTCAAGTTCAGTAGCCAAGTTGGTATTTTCTGCAACAAAGCCATCTACCATCAGCTGTTCGGCATCAGATAAATCTCCGTCTACATAACGCAGAAAATAAGTTTCGTAATTGGTTCTGTTAATAGTCATAAAATATACTTGCAATAGTATTAATAAATCAACTAATATTTTCTTTACTCACTAAGTAGTTGCGAAGTTGCAGTCTTGCACGGTGCAAGTACACTTTCACTTGGCTTTCACTTAGGTTCATTATCTCGCCAATTTCTTGGTAATTGTATCCTTCATAATCTTTTAATAGCACTAAGCTTTTTTGTGTTTCATTCAATTGATTTAGGGCTTGCATTAAAGTTTCTTTTAACTGATTATTGGTTTGATAAACGACCCTTTCATCTTGCTCAAAAGAACTAACAATTTTTGTTTTTTTTGTTTTTCTAATATGGTCAATCATTTGGTGATAGGCCACTGTAAATAAATATGATTTTGATTTTTCTGTTATTACATGTTGTTTATTGAGCCACATTTTTTCAAAAGCCGATTGTACAATATCTCTAGCGTCTGCTTCATGTCCAATGTTTTTCATTATAAAACGGAATACATTATCCGCATATAGTGTTACACATTGGTTATATTCAAACTCCGTCATATTAAGTTCTAGAATTATTGCTCGTTGCTGCTTGTGTAGTAGTACGTTTTGAATGAACAAATGTTACACCCATCCGAAAATAAATATTCATGGAGCAGACCTAAAAAAATAAAAGCCCCAAAAGGAGCTTTTACAAATTATTAATAATTAATTACTTGTTCCTGAATGGATGCCGGAATTTCACGCCATTCGTATTGTTGGTTACGTAATTGAGGTTCAAATCCTGCTTCCTTTATAGCTTCTTGCATGGTTTTATACGTAAAACGATGCGGAGCGCCAGCAGCACTTACTACATTTTCTTCAATCATAATTGAACCAAAATCATTGGCGCCAGCATGCAAACAAATTTGTGCTGTTTGTTTTCCTACAGTCAACCAACTTGCTTGAATATTTTTAATATTAGGTAACATGATACGGCTAATAGCAATCATTCGAATATATTCATCAGGAGTAGTTAAATTTTGAACTCCTCTAATGCGTGTTAGCAAAGTATCTACATCTTGAAAAGTCCAAGGAATAAATGCCAAGAAACCTTTTGCATCTGCAGGTTTTCTACTTTGTACTTCGCGAATTCTAACCAAATGAATAAATCTTTCTTCTAAGGTTTCTACGTGTCCAAACATCATGGTGGCACTAGTGGTAATATTTAAATTATGTGCTTGGTGCATTACTTCTAACCACTCATCTGCACCACATTTACCTTTAGAAATTAAACGCCTAACACGGTCCACCAAAATTTCTGCACCTGCACCAGGCAAAGAGTCTAAACCAGATTCTTGCAATGCCTTTAATACATCGTGGTGGCTCATTTTTTCTAATTTGCTAATATGCGCCACTTCTGGGGGTCCGAGTGAATGGAGTTTTAAATTTGGATATTCTTGTTTAATGGCTCGAAATGTTTTGGTATAAAAATCCAAACCTAATTCGGGGTGATGTCCGCCTTGCAATAACAATTGGTCTCCGCCAAATTGAAGGGTTTCTTCAATTTTTTTTCTATAAGTTGGCATATCGGTAATGTAAGCATCAGCATGACCAGGTATTCTATAAAAATTACAAAACTTACAGTTGGCAATACATACATTGGTGGTATTTACATTACGATCAATCTGCCAAGAAACCTTACCATGAGGTACTTGTACTTTTCGTAATTCATCGGCTACATGCATTAATTCTGTTAGGGGTGCATGCTCAAATAAAAACATTCCTTCTTCTACACTAAGGAATTCAAATGCCAAGGCTTTTTTGTAGAGTTCAGCTAATTGCATGGTATTATATTTTTCTAGCTGCAAAGTTAAGGTGTAACGGGTTAAATAGTTTTTTATAGCACAAACTGCTTTTTAGTGTAGCAGTTGCTTAATTTGCAAGTTCTTTCAAGAAAATTATGATAACATTTCAACGATTTGTATTAGAAAATGGCCTTAGGGTGTTGGTACACGAAGACAATTCCACCCCAATGGCGGTGATTAATGTATTGTATGATGTGGGTGCACGTGATGAAAATCCTGCACAAACAGGATTTGCGCATTTATTTGAGCACTTAATGTTTGGTGGTAGCATTAATATTCCAGATTATGATGGGCCCTTGCAAAAAGCAGGTGGCGAAAACAATGCTTATACCACCAACGACCTTACCAATTATTATTGCCAGGTGCCTGTTCAAAATATTGAAACTGCATTTTGGTTAGAAAGCGATCGTATGTTAAGCCTAGCGTTTAGCGAAAAAAGTTTATCGGTTCAGCGTAAAGTAGTTTGTGAAGAATTTAAGGAGCACTATATCAACAAGCCTTATGGAGATCTTTGGCATAAAATGCGCAGCCTAGCTTATTCGGTGCATCCATATCGCTGGATGACAATTGGTAAAGAATTAAAACATGTAGAAGATGCTAAAATTGAAGACGTAAAAGCATTTTTTAAAAAACACTATTGTCCTGCAAATGCTATTTTGGTGGTTGCGGGTCCTATGCCTGCAGCAGAAGTAATGGTATTGGTAGAAAAATGGTTTGGATCTATACCAATGGGTGAAAAATATGTACGCAATCTTCCGGTAGAACCACCACAAACAGAAGCGCATCGACTA
This sequence comes from uncultured Bacteroidota bacterium, assembly GCA_903831935.1. Taxonomy (GTDB): domain Bacteria; phylum Bacteroidota; class Bacteroidia; order Chitinophagales; family Chitinophagaceae; genus Sediminibacterium. Next base: position 26,704 of record CAIKZP010000098.1, read on the forward strand.
ACCATCAATGCCAATGTTCCAGTAGATGCTTTTGTAAAAACTTGGCATATGTCGGGGCGTTTACAAGATGGATATTATGTAGCAGATTTATTAACTGAAATACTTGGTGGCGGGGGCTCTTCTAGATTGTTTCAAGCACTTGTAAAAGAGCAACAATTGTTTTCTGGTATTGATTGCTATCATTACGGCAGTGTAGATCCAGGACTATTTACTATTGAAGGAAAGTTAGTGAAAGGGGTTGATATGGCTAAGGCCGAAGCAGCAGTAATGGCGCAAATTGAACGCATAAAAAATGAATGGGTAAGCGAGCAAGAATTACAGAAAGTAAAAAACAAAACAGAAAGTGTGATGGCTTTTGAAGATATGGGTGTTACCAGTAGGGCAGGCAGTTTGGCTTTTTATGAATTATTAGGAGATGCCAATTTAATGAATACCGAATTAGAAAAATATTACGCAGTTACGCAAGCAGATTTGTGTGATTATAGCAAAACATTGTTTGCAGAAACCAATAGTAATACGGTTTGGTATTTGAGTCAGCAATCATAAAAAATGATTCAGATGTAGAAATTAAAAAGAGGCAGTATCATTCAATGATACTGCCTCTTTTTAATTGTTTAGTATTTTAAACAAAAGGTGCTTTTACCACTTTTGCTTTTACCAATGTATTTCTAATATCAATATAAATTTCTGAATCAATACTTGCAAATGGGGTAGCCACATATCCCAAGCCAATTGCTTTTGACAGCGTTGGTGCTTGCGTTCCGCTAGTTACTACGCCAATGGCATTTCCAGCAGCATCTTTAATAATATAATCGTGGCGAGGAATACCGCGCTCTAGCATTTCAAATCCTACTAATTTTTTTGAAACGCCTTCGGCTTTTTGTTTTTCAAAAACAGCTTTTGAGGTAAAGTCTTTGGTGAATTTGGTAATCCATCCAAGGCCAGCTTCCATAGGAGAAGTGGTATCATTAATATCATTACCGTATAAGCAATAACCCATTTCTAAACGAAGTGTATCGCGTGCCCCCAAACCAATTGGCTTGATTCCTGCAGCTGCGCCTGCTTCAAAAATGGCATCCCAAATTTTGTCTGCAGCACCATTGGCATCTTCGAAATATATTTCTACGCCACCAGACCCGGTATAGCCTGTTGCACTGATAATTACATTTTCAACACCAGCAAATACGCCACGTACAAATGTGTAATATTTTAAATTCATGATATCTACATTACACAAGGGTTGTAGAATTTTATTGGCATTGGGTCCTTGAATAGCCAATAAGCAAGTGTGGTCGCTGATATTATGCATTTCAACACCATTGGTATTAAAACTGCTAATCCAATTCCAATCCTTTTCAATATTAGAGGCGTTCACCACCAACATGTACACTTTGTTTTGCTCAATACAATACACAATCAAATCATCTACTATTCCACCTTCTTTGTTGGGTAAGCAACTGTATTGTGCCTGACCATCGGTAACTTTTGATGCATCATTCGATGTAACCCTTTGTATTAAATCGAGTGCCATTGGGCCTTTCAAAATAAATTCACCCATATGACTCACATCGAATACGCCTGCATTATTTCTAACAGCAGCGTGCTCATCGTTAATGCCAGTATAGCTGATAGGCATATTGTATCCTGCAAATTCAGCCATTTTTGCACCTAGTGCAATGTGTTTTTGTGTAAATGCGGTTGATTTCATGGTCTCTTTGAATAAGGACGCAAATTCGGATTTTTATTTTTATTATCCCATCCAATTTTTTAAACGGATTATAGCACCAATTTCATCAGTAATAATTTAGATGTTTCCAAAAGTTCGCTTGAAAGTAATTTAGAGCTAGAAATTCCTGGTGAGGTAAAAGAAACCACTTTTTTATAGCGCGATTGGGTAGTATCTAATGGCTTGTCTAATTCTTTTTTTAACTCCTCCGCCTCTTTTCTTTTACGCTCGTATTCTTTTTGTAATTCTATTTTACTTTTTTTATAATCTTCAATGACTTTGTTGTCTCCGTCATGGTCGTCGTTGTTGTTGTCGATATTGGATTGATTCAATTGTTTTAATCCCTTATTTGTCATAATGTATTCAATTCCACTATTCCAACGATTTGATTCTTCCCAGTCGGTATCTAAATCCCAATCATTGTGGGTATTGATTGAAAAATGGTTCAACCGCCTACGAACACTATTGTCAATTACAATTCTTTTTCCAATAGGCACTTGAATATTTAGTACAACACCTTGGTTGCGAAAATGATTTCCTTTTTTCAATGAGAATCCCTGATGTAAATACAGATTACTGTCTTGTTGGTTAATATCATAATTCATCTCTTTGATATTATTTAGTGCGTTCAATTCGTCTGAACCACTACTAAATTTTGTTGCTATAATATGGTAATTAGAATCGGAACTTTTTTTAATATGCACCTGTATATTATTTATGACCAAACTATCCTTATTCATACTTAATACGCCATTGATTTTCATCCAGCCTCTAATTACTTTCGTCTTGTTTTCTGGTACTGAAACATAGAGTTTTCCTGTGGATGGTTGCACAATGGAATAATCTTGTTTGTCTCTAGCAGATGCATTAAAATTTTCTGTTATCATTGATAACAATACAATCGCCGATATTAAACCAATCACCCATAATCCAACAAAACTAATTCCCACTGCTTTGTGCGCAGATTTCATTCCCATTATTTGTCTGATCAGCCAACTGAAAAGTGCAATAATAGGAATACCAATAAATAATGCCAACGTAGTCCAAGCAAGCATGTTTTGCCAGTATCCTTCTAAAAAGAAATTCTTTCCTGGAAAAGCTCCGAAAGCCGCTACTACTAATGCTATCAGGCTTAACAATAAGGCAAAAGAAATAACGCCAGCTATCAATAAAAAGAATGCTTTAAAAATAAAACCAATGATTTTAAAAATGCCCCAGCTATTTTTTTTAGCGGCATTTTTTACTTCTCCTTCAAATTGTTGGCTTTTTTCTGATACAGTTTGTGAGAAATCTTTTTTAAACTCTTTTGCTTTAGCACCCAATTCGCCACCCCATTTTTCTGCACGACTTTTAAAACCTTCTAAGTCTTCTTGAATGGTGTTTTTGATGGTATTGAGGTCTACTTTTTCGCCACGCATTTCTAATTTTTCTGAGGCACTATTTGCTTCTGGAATGACCCACCATAATATGGCGTATACCACAAATAATGATCCGCCAAATGATCCAAATAAGAAGGAAGAAAATCTATCTTCATCAAACCAAAAAGAATGGCTTAAAATACCAGAGAAAATACCACTAATTAAAGGTATTGCAAACACCAACCTTGGAATCCAAATGGCAATATCAAAATAAGCGGCTATACCACTAGCTACACCTGCTATAACTCTTTCGTCGGGGTTGCGGTATAAGCGTTTGGTAGCATGTGTAATTTGTAAATGCTTAGATGGTAATACAATCCATAATATTAAGTATAACATCACGCCTGTTCCAAATCCAAAAACGAGTAGTGCAAAAATCAAACGCACAATGGTTTGGTCAATTCGTAAATAATTGGCAATGCCACTACAAACGCCACCTAATAATTTATCGTTATCGTCTCGGTATAATCGGCCGCGCGAAAATTCATTATGATTAAATGAATAGTTAGCATCTGCTTGCTTGCTATCGCTACCAGTTTGCGCATTAATAGTTGGATCATTACTTTCAAAATCTTCTGGACGGCCCATGCTAGCAATAATGCCATTAACGGTATCGTCAGTTACACAAGTATTTCCTTTTTTTAAACTCTCGCTAAAAAGTTCTGCAATACGTCCTTCAATATCATTAATGATTTCGTCTCCTCCCTCTTCTTTCGCAAAGAATTTTCGTAAACTATCAACATACTGTTTTAATATGTCGTAAGCAGAATCTTCAATGGGTATTACCCTGCCTTGGAAGTTTATATTAATTACTTTTTTCATTTTTCTATTTTTTGTTGTTAAGCGGCTGATTCGTTTTCTTGTGTGTTGGTTGGTGCTGGTGGTGCTTGCGTTAAAAGTTGCACTGCATCGGCTAGTTCTTTCCAGGTTCTTTCTAATTCGCCGTAGAATTCCAAACCAAGATCTGTCATTACAAAATATTTGCGTGGCGGTCCGCTATTGCTTTCCACCCAGCGATAATTTAAAAGCCCTGCATTTTTTAAACGGGTAAGCAAAGGGTAGAGTGTGCCCTCTAAAATATTTAAATTGGCCGATTTCATTCTATCTACTAAATCACTCGGATAAACTTCACCTTGGCGAATAATAGATAAGATGCAAAATTCCAATACGCCTTTTCGCATTTGACTCTGTGTATTCTGAATGTCCATGTTCGGTATTTTGAAACACAAAGATGCATTTTTATTTAGTACTATGCAACACATAGTACCTAGTTAATTAAGGTAATTGGTAAGAAGTTATAATGAAAAATATTTAATTAATTGAAAATCAATACAATAAGATTCAAAAAAATATTTTCAGTTTGATAAAAGGATTCAGAAAATTATAAATGGTAAAATTAATTGGCTGAATTGCTGGTATTTTATGCCAAAAATATATTTATCGTATTTGTACGATATAATAAATAACTAGCCTAACTTTGCTTTATCGTAAAAAAACGATTAATAAATGTCCATTGCCAAAATAGAAGAATTTACCCAACAAGAACAAGACTTAGCAGCTTTTGCAAAATTGATGTCGCATCCGGCACGTATTGCCATTTTAAAAGTATTGGCTGCTCAAAACGCCTGTATTTGTGGAGAGATTGTAGAAGTGCTTCCATTGGCACAGTCTACTGTTTCGCAGCATTTAAAAGAATTAAAAAATGCAGGCTTAATTAATGGAACCATAGATGGACCTAAAAGTTGTTACTGCATTAATTGGATAGCTTTTGAAAAATTCATGGCAGATTTTAATGCACTTTTTTTATCCCTACATATTCAAAAAGAAAAAACTTGTTGTTAATCACTTTAAAATAAAAAATATGAAAACGGAAATTGAGTTGAAAGAATTGGTGAAAGAAAAATATGCTGAAATTGCCAATCAAACCAAAGATTTTAATGCAGCATCTTGTTGTGGTGCTGGTGGTTGTAGCGAAGAGATCTATAATATTATGAGTGACGATTATACCCAATTAAATGGTTATGCCGCTGATGCAGATTTAGGGTTGGGATGTGGTTTGCCTACTGCATTTGCTAAAATAAATAAGGGAGATGTAGTAATAGATTTAGGTAGTGGTGCGGGTAACGATTGTTTTATTGCACGTGCTGCAACTGGCGAAACAGGAAAAGTAATAGGCATTGATTTTACAGAACAAATGGTTGCCAAAGCAAGAACCAATGCAGAAAAATTAGGCTACCATAATGTTGAATTCAGACTCGGTGATATTGAACAAATGCCTGTATCGGCAAATATGGCGGACGTAGTTGTGAGTAATTGTGTACTCAACTTAGTGCCCAATAAATTCAATGTAATTAAAGAAGTGTATCGTGTATTAAAGCCTGGTGGACATTTTAGTATTTCTGATATTGTATTAGAAGGACAATTACCTAGTCAATTAAAAAATGCTGCTGAAATGTATGCTGGCTGCGTATCAGGTGCCATTCAACAACAAGTATATTTAGAATTGATTGCTGCAAATGGTTTTGAAAATATTACTATTCAAAAATCAAAAGAAATTATTATACCCGATGATATTTTGCTGAACTATTTGTCTGCAGCAGAAATAGCAACATTTAGAATTAGTGATATGGGTATTTTTAGTATTACAGTTTATGCCGATAAACCATCAGCAGAAAAAACGGTTTGTACTCCAGGTGGTGGATGTTGTTAAACGGTTATTTATACTAGTAAGGGAAGTATGGCATCGAGGTCTATATTGGATTCATCTAATGGACTCAATGTAGTGTGTTGCAATACAGTGCCAAGTTTTCTAAACTCAAACTTTTCATTATACTTTGAAAAGGAATTTCTAATCATTCTAGTTAATTCTGTTTTATCTATAATATCTGCAAGGTCTATTACATAAGAGTCTTCGCCAATATATTCTAGTATCACATTGTTGTTAATTACAAAACTGCAAGTGAACCTACAAGCAATGCCTTTTTTGGTAGAGACTCTTTTTCGCATCACATCAAAACTGGTGTAAGAAAAAATTTTATCTTCTGGGGCAATTGCTTTTTCTGGTGGAAAATAATTCCAATCGGTTACAACAAGATCAGTTTGTTCTATCATACAAAAGTTTTTTTAAGCGATGTGCTACACCACTTTTAATTCATAAAACTCATCGGGGTTCAAATACTTTATGGCAAGTGCTTGTAATTCTTCTGCACTTACATTTCTAACAGTATTAAGGCTATTGTAAAAATATTCGGCAGTTACATTGTTTAAAATATAATTTTTCCAACGCGCTATAATTTGAAAAGGACCATCTAAATCGCCAAGCAAAGAACCAATCATATAATTGCGAACAAGATCGAGTTCTTCTGCATCAATTATTTCATTGCGTAAAATTTCCATTTCTTTATAAACTTCACTAATGGTTGCATCTGATACATCTCTACCCGCTTCTGTACTAATTAACCAAGCGGTATTGTGTAAATGGTTTTGAATAAAACTATGAATGCCATAAGTATATCCTTTGTCTTCGCGAATATTACTCATTAAACGTGATCCAAAAAATCCACCAAATAAATTATTTAAAATTTGCACTTTCGAAAAATCGGGATGGTGTCTATTAGGAAATGGGCGCGCTATTCTAATGGCAGTTTGCACACCATCTGCATCGTTAGTAATGCTGTATTTTTTTTCAATTGCAGGTACTTGTAAAATTGGCTGTAAAACAACTTCATTTTTATTAAATGGCAATTGTCCTAATTCTTTATTTAGTAATGCTTCGGTGTCTGGTAATAGTTTACCAGCTACAAAAACCAAGCATTTTCCATTCGTATAATATTGTTTATAAAAATCAATTAAGTCTTGTTGTTGTAATTCGTTGAAATCATTGGCCGAAGTATATTTTCCGTAAGGATGATTAAATCCATACACATACTCATCAATTAATCTATTGGCAACAAAATCACATTTTTTTAAATTGACTTCTAATCGTTGTTTTTGGTTTTGTTTGTAGATGGCTAATTCAGATTCAGGAAAAATGGCATCGGTTAGCAATTCTGTTACAACGGGTAATAATTTACTTAAGTGTTTGTTTAAGCAGTGTAGGGTAATAGTAGCAGTTTCATTAAAACAACTCCTGCTCAAATATGCACCATGAAACTCAAAATGTTCGTTAATGGCAAACGCATCTTTTTTGCTCGTGCCATTTTTTAATAAATGATTGGTAGTGGCTGCTACAATGTTTTTTTGTTCGTGCCAGTTTCCTGCAAAAAAAACCAATTCCACCATCACCACTTCTTCTGCGCCAGCATCAATACTATAAACAGTGGTGCCATTGTCTAGCGTGTAGGAATGATAAGGCTTTAACTGTACATCAAATTCAACTGCGTCTTTAATATCAGGTGCTAGGGTTCTATTGGGCATCATATTGCGGGTCATTAACTGCAAAAATAGTTGATTCAATTGCCTAATTATGCTAAATCATTAATTTTTCGCAGTTTTTATTGTTAGACCCTTACTGATTTGGGCTTTGCCTAACAATTAGGTAGTTGCCTCCTTCAAGCGCTAGATAGCCGTAATCGTAACAATAATAGTATTGGTGCCCTTTTTTATTGGCCTGACAATGGGTATTGTATTTAAATATGAATCCTTTTTCTTGTAATTGTTGTTGGCTAGTTTTTGAATGCGTGGCAGTGCTTGGCATTAATGAGGCAAGAATCCGTCGATTTTTTTGAAGTAAATGATTGATTCGTCGGATGTAATTGTTGTTGCAACTGTGTAGTTGGTTATTGTAATTATTTCTACAAAAATCATTGCAGAATTTTTTATCGGTTCTTCCTTTAACGGGCTTGCTACAACTAATACATACTTTAGTAATTGTATTCATGCAGTTGGTTTTAATTTTGCTTTAACAAAACTAAAATACCTACTTGCCTTCAGTTTTTTACACGGGATAAAAATATTTTAGGGATGAAAGGACCCCTAGTTTAATAGGGCAGCAGCGCACCATAATACTACGGCTTGGCCATGCATGTCTCCAATATTTCTTTTGCGATCATTATAATATTGGCGGTCATTTTTTTTGTTGGTCCCTTCGCAAACTTCACGGGTGTCGCCATTTTCATTTATATAATTCACCATTCCTAACCAACTATTTCTTGCAGCAACGCCATAAGTTTTTTTATCTAACCAACCCTGTTTTACGCCTGTAATCAATGCAAAACCAAACATTCCTGAACTAGACATTTCAGCCCAAGAATTGGCATCATCAATAATTTGATTCCACATGCCTTCTTTGGTTTGGTATTGTAAAAGTGAAGTCATCATTTTTAAATAGCCGTCTAATATTCTAGGTCTATCAGAATGAGATGCTGGTAAACACAATAACAACTCTGTCATTCCTACTGCAAACCAACCATTTCCTCTTCCCCAAAAAAATGGCACATCGGGCGCATGATAAAATAATCCATTGGGTTTTTGAAGTGAGTCTAAATATAAAACGGCTTCTTTAGCAGCTTGATCAATATATTTTTTGTTGCCAGTAGCCCGGTAAGCTTGTGTTTGAACCACTGTAATCATAAACATATCATCTACCCATAACCTTGTTTGCCAACTATAACCAGCATCATGGTATTTTTTTGCTTGTGCATTTATATTTACGCCTGTTGTTGGAAGTGTAAATGATTTTTCGGCATACTTTAAGCCAATGGATAAATATTTTTGGTCTTTGGTTTGTAAATACATGCCAAGTGGCACTGCGCCAAAAACAGTATAGTCTACATGAATAGCAGGGGGCATCATGGTAGAATCTTTTTTGAAAAATGGATCAAACCGATCCGTTAATTGCAATGCTAGTGTATTGTCTTTTGTTGCTTTTGCAAAATTCAGCGCACCATACCAGGTGCATGTTTCAGGATAACTAATCCATTTTGGAGGAAAACTATATCCAAAATTAGTATGTGGTGTGGCTATAAAATGTTGGGCAACCAATGAGCCGATTTCTTTTGGTGTTTTTCCTTTTGGAAAATGTTTTAAATCGTAACTAGATTTATTTTGAGCAGAGGCACTCAATAAAAAAAAGCCAATGCAAGCCAATAAAATGATCTGTAATTTATATGGGGCGTATTTGCTAGTCATATTATTAAAAACTCGTTTTGTTTTAACAATAAACAAGTTAAAACAAAACGAGCGTTTTTATCAGTTGAATGATGGGCTTATTTTTCTATTGCTAATATTTCTACTTCAAAAATAAGGGTAGAACCGGGTTCAATTGTTGGTCCTGCAGAACGATCGCCATAAGCAAGGTCTGAAGGGATATATAATTTCCATTTGCTACCAACTGTCATTAATTGTAAAGCTTCTGTCCATCCTGGTATAACACCATTAACTGGAAAACTTATTGGTTCGCCTCTATCAACTGAGCTATCAAATACAGTTCCGTTAAGAAGTGTTCCGTGGTAATGACATTTTACTTTATCGGTTAAAGTAGGTTTAGTAGTATCAGTGCTATTTTTAATAACTTCGTATTGCAATCCGCTTTTAGTGGTAATTACACCTTTGCGTTTGCCATTTTCAGCTAAAAATTTCTTTCCTTCTGTTTTGCCTTTGATTGATTTTTCTGCACTTGCTTTTTGTTGGTATTCGCCAATGCATTTGTCTAAAACATCTTCTGCAATAACTAGTTTTTTGTTTTGTAAAACATCATTCATTGCTTTTTGAAAAATAGCCATATCTAATTTGTCGAAGCCTTGTGTTTTTAGTGTTTGTGCAATTCTTGCACCCAATGCATAACTCGCGCTATCAATATTGTTTTTATAAGAAGAAATAGCTTGTGCTAGTTTGGTAGCAATTTTAGTGGTATTGGTGGCGCTAGATGTGGCAGCTTTAACGGTGGTTGATTTGGTTGCAGTACTTGCAGTTGCTGGTTTTGTAGCAGTTGCGGTAGTGGCTGGTTTTACAGCTGTAGGTTTAGCAGGTTGCTGTGCAATGGCTGCTGTTGAAAGTAAAACACCCGTAAGGGCAATAAAAATTTGTTTCATATGTATTTTTCTAGTGGGGATAAAAATAAGTAATTTATAAATCTATAAGTTGTGTAGGTCGGTTTATTTTGTTGCGGCAGGTGCAATTAATTGATGAATGGCCTGATTTACTTTTTCAAATTCAAATTTTAATACTACTTGATCCATCATTAATTTAATTTGGGCATTACAAAGATTGCCCATACTGCCTTCATGAACATGGTTTAAATTGGTATTGTGTTCAAACTTACCCGCTTCAATTAAAGCACCTACTTGCTTATATGCATCACGGAATGGAACGCCTTCAAGTACCAATTCGTTTACTGCTTCTACGCTAAATGCATATTTGTATTTTGAATCTTGTAAAATAGCTGGTTTAACACTAATATTCTCAAGCATTAAATGCGCCATTTCAATACAATCTTTCAGTGTTTGAAAGGCTGGAAATAAATGTTCTTTAAGTAATTGCAAATCTCTATGATAACCAGATGGCAGGTTGGTAGTCATCATAGTTATTTCGTTAGGCAATGCTTTGATTCGATTGCAATAAGAACGAATCAATTCAAATACATCTGGATTTTTTTTATGTGGCATTATGCTTGAACCAGTGGTTAGTTCTGCAGGAAAACTAACAAAATCAAAATTCTGGTTTAAATACAAACACATGTCCATACTTAATCTGGCCAATGTTTCAGCAATATTTGCCATTGCTTGTGCGGTAATGCGTTCTGCTTTTCCTCTGCCCATTTGCGCATAAACTACATTGTAATTTAATTCTGCAAATCCTAATAGTTCTGTAGTGAGCGTTCTATTAATAGGAAATGAAGAACCATAGCCAGCCGCTGATCCTAATGGATTTTTATTCACTACTTGGTACGCACCATTTAGTGTAATTAAATCATCTACCAAAGATTCTGCATAAGCACCAAACCATAATCCAAATGAAGATGGCATAGCTAATTGCAAATGGGTGTAGCCTGGTAATAATTGGTCTTTAAATTTTTCGCTTTGTGCAAGTAGTAATTCAAAGAAGGGTTGAATTGCTGAAACTAACTGTGTGATTTCGCTGCGTAAAAATAGTTTTACATCTACTAAAACTTGGTCGTTCCTACTTCTAGCACTGTGTATTTTTTTTCCTGTATCGCCAAGGGCTTTGGTTAATAATAATTCTACTTGCGAGTGAATATCTTCTACTTGTGCTTCAATAGCCAGATTACCGTTAATGGCCTGCGCGTAAATGCATTGTAATTCAAGAACCAAAGCAGCGGCCTCTTCTGCAGTAAGCAAGCCAACTGTAGCCAACATTTTTGCATGAGCTATATTGCCTAACACATCAAAGGGTGCAAGTAATAAATCAAATTCCTTGTCTTTTCCAACAGTAAATTTTTCTACTGCTGCTGATACTGTTGTGTTTTTTTGCCAAAGTTTCATGAAGCAATTACTTTATCAATTAAATCAATATATAGTTGAATGCCGGTACCTATTTCTGCTATCCAAATAAATTCATCTGCAGAATGACTTCTGGCAGAATCACCGGGCCCAAGCTTTAAAGTAGGAAAAGGCATTAATGCTTTGTCGGATGTTGTAGGAGAGCCATAATAAGGCAATCCTAAAGCAATTCCTGCTTTAATTAATGGATGGTCTAAAGCAATAGCGGTAGATCTTAAACGACTACTTCTGGGTTGTACATCACAAGTAGTATGTGCTTTAATGGTGGCCAATACTTCTTCGAAAGTGTACAACTCATTTACCCTAATATCGGTAGTAAATTTACATTCACTTGGCACTACATTGTGTTGCGCGCCTCCATTAATAATGGTTACACTCATTTTCATAGGCCCCAATAAATCTGAAACCTTTTCGAATCGATAGTCTATGAACCACTGAATATCTTTAATTGCTTTGTAAATTGCATTATCGCCTTCTTCACGTGCAGCATGACCTGGTTTTCCATGTGCGGTACAATCTAACACTAGTAAACCTTTTTCGGCTACTGCCATTCTTAACAAGGTGGGTTCGCCAACTATACCAAAATCTATTTTTGGTAAACGCGCTAATAATATTTCAACACCATTATGACCAGATATTTCTTCTTCGGCAGTTGCAGCTAACACTATATTATACGCTAAATTTTCTTGTTGATAGAAGTGTAAAAAAACAGCAATTAATGAAACCAAACATCCGCCAGCATCATTACTTCCTAAGCCATATAATTTTTCGTCTTTTACAATTGGGTCAAATGGATTAAGTGTGTAAGCTTTATTTGGCTTTACAGTGTCGTGGTGTGAATTGAGTAATAGCGTTGGCTTTGCCGGGTTAAAGTGTTTGTTTTTGGCCCATACATTATTGAGGTAACGAAATGCGTTTACCCCTTTTGATTGTAAAAAATTTTCAATCAAATCTGCTGTGTTATCCTCCTCTTTGCTAAACGAAGGAGTTGCAATTAGTTTTTTTAATAAACCAATGGCATCTTCTGTAAGCGTAGATATGCTATTACTGTTAGTCATTTTAAAATCCTTTTGTAGTGCATAAAAATTAATGCGCTACGGTATGTTGAATAGTAGTTCCTGCTTTTCCTACTATTAGTAATTCAATCATTTCTGCTTTTCCAATAATTACTTTTGTTACACCACTATTAATGGCGGCAAAAGCATTGTCTAATTTTGGAATCATTCCAGCAAATATTAATGCTTTTTCTTTTAGTGATTGGTATTCTTCTTTGTTAATAGAAGGAATAACAGTACTGTCGTTATTGGCATCTAACAAAACCCCATTTTTTTCAAAACAATACAGTAATGATACTGCATAGTTATTACTCATTGCAACTGCAATTGATTGTGCAATGGTATCGGCATTGGTGTTTAATAGTTGGCCATTACCATCGTGTGTAATAGGCGCAATAACAATTGCAATATCTTGTTGTAATAATGGAAGTATTGCACTTGTATTTACCGAATCAATATCGCCTACAAAACCGTAGTCTATTCCTTTTGAATCTGACGGCAATCTTTTGTGTGCTTTAATTAAGTTAGCATCAGCTCCAGTAAATCCTATGGCATTATTCTTATTGGCTTGTAATTTTGCAACAATGTTTTTATTAATATATCCTGCATAAACCATTGTAACAATTTTTAAAGTAGCAGCGTCTGTAATTCTTCTGCCATCTACCATTGCTTGTTCAATGCCTAAATCTTTTGCAAGTTGTGTTGCTAATTTTCCGCCACCATGTACCAATATTTTTTTTCCTTTAATAGCGGCAAAATCTTTTAAAAATAAATCTAGTTTATTGTTGTCGTCAATAATATTCCCACCAATCTTTACTACATACAATGCTTCTTTCTCCAAGTTACTGGCAGTAGCATTAATAATAGTTGTTTGGTTTTGACCAGTCATTTTCTATTTTTTTTTGTGCATTAAAATTTCAGAAAGCACAGCTTGTGCTGCCCAAACCCTATTGCCCGCTTCTTTGCTTACCAAACTATGTGGTCCGTCTAATATTTCATCGCTCAATTCTACATTTCTTCTCACAGGCAAACAGTGCATCACTTTTGCTTGGTTGGTTCTTGTCATTTTTTCTTCTGTTAACATCCAACTAGGATCGTTTTCGTACACCTTACCATAATCGGTATAAGTGCTCCAATTTTTTACATAAACAAAGTCGGCATTTTCTAATGCTGCATTTTGGTCATGGGTAATTGTTGCGCCTTTTGTAAAAGTTTCTGCTAGCTCGTAATCTACTGGATGTGTAATTACAAATTCTGCTTCACCCCATGCATTCATCCATTGCGCAAATGAGTTTGCTACACATTGTGGTATTGGTTTAATATGTGGCGCCCATGTTAAAACAATTTTTGGTTTTCGATTTATGTTTTTCCAATTTTCTTGGATGGTAATAATATCGGTTAAAGATTGCAATGGATGTAGGGTAGCACTTTCTAAACTAATTACAGGTACACCAGCATATTTTATAAACTGGTGAATATACATTTCACTATAATCGTCTTCTCTGTTATTTAGAGATGGAAAAGTTCTAATACATAGAATGTCGAAATACTGCCCAAGTATTGGTGCTGCGTCTTTCACGTGTTCTACGGTATTGCCACTCATGATGGCACCTTCTTCAAACTCTAGTGCCCATCCTTCTTTATCAACATTAAAAACAATGGCTTCCATCCCCAAATTTTTAGCGGCAACTTGTGTGCTAAGTCGGGTACGTAAACTAGGGTTTAAGAACAATAGTCCCACTCTTTTATCTGCGCCCAATAAACGGTCTTTAAAAGGGTCGGCTTTATATGCCAAGGCCTTTTTTACAAGTGCGTTGATATCGGTTACATCATGAACAGAAATAAAATTTTTCATACCGTTTGCGCCTTCAATACAGAAGGATTGTTTATTTTAATTCGATGGATAATGCGGTTAAAAAAAGATCAGCTTCTTTTTGTGTGATGTTTAGTGCAGGCAATAAACGTATCACATTTGGTTTGGCTTCTCCTGTAAAAATATGGTGATTAAACAATAGGTTCTTTTTTACTTCTTTTAATGCTTCTGGTAATTCAATGCCAATCATTAAACCCCTACCTCTAACTTCTTTAATATTTGGTAGCATTTTTAATTCTTTCATTAAGTAAGCTCCAACTTTTGCAGCATTGGCCATTAGTGCATCTTGTTCCATAATTTCAAGTACTGCAAGTGCTGCAGCGCATGCTAAATGGTTGCCGCCAAAAGTGGTACCCAACATATAATGCTTGGCTTGAATTTTTGGAGAGATAGAAATTCCTGCAACAGGAAATCCATTACCCATGCCTTTTGCCATAGAATAAATATCTGCAGCTACACCGCTGTGGTCGTGCGCATAAAATTTACCGGTTCTGCCATATCCGCATTGTACACTATCTGCAATAAAAACCGCATTGTATTGGTCGCATAATCTACGAATGGCTTGTAAAAATTCATCGGTTGCAATATTAATTCCACCAACACCTTGAATCCCTTCTATAATTACGGAACTCACTTCGTTACCATAGTTTTCAAAATAGGCTTCTAATGCAGCAGTATTATTGAAGGGTAAAAAAACTACATTATCGGTTTGATTAACAGGTGCAACAATATTTGGATTATCTGTTACAGCAACGGCCAAGGATGTTCTGCCATGAAAGGCCTTTGTAAATGCAACAATTTTTTTACGACCATTGTAAAACGAAGCAGCTTTTAGTGCATTCTCATTTGCTTCGGCGCCGCTATTACACAAAAACAATTGGTAATTTTCTTTGCCACTAATATCGCCGAGTTTTGCGGCTAATTCTTCTTGAATAGGAATGCGAATAGAGTTCGAATAAAAACCTAGTTTGTTTAATTGATCGGTGACTCTTTTTACATAATGAGGATGTGTATGGCCAATAGAAATAACCGCATGACCGCCGTATAGGTCTAGGTATTCTTGTCCTTTATCGTCCCAAACATAAGAGCCAGAGGCTTTGTTAATAGTGATATTATTAATAGGGTATACGTCAAATAGTTTCATGGTAATAATTTTGTGTTCATAAAATTCAATAGCAATTTATTTATGGCAAACCACCTAGCATTTATTGTGCTAAAAATAGTTTGCCTTAAGTCGCAATCCGGTATGCTCGTTGAATCCGTATAGTAAATTCATATTTTGAACTGCTTGTCCTGAAGCGCCTTTTAATAAATTGTCAATAGCAGAATGAATGGCAATTTTATTGCCTTGTTTTTCTATATGAATCAAACATTTATTGGTGTTCACTACTTGCTTTAAATCAATCATGGTTTCACTAACATGCGTAAAAGCAGCATCTGCATAAAAGGACTGGAATAAATCAATTACAGCATCAAATGAAAGCGTAGATTTTGTTACACTTGTAACATAAATACCTCTTGTAAAATCTCCACGCCAAGGAACAAAATTTATTAACTCGTCTGTTTGTAATATTTGCCCAGAAACTTGGTGCAAGGATTGTCTTATTTCGTGTAAGTGTTGGTGTTGTAAAGTTTTATAAGCCGAAATATTATTGGCTCTCCAACTAAAATGCGAAGTGCTACTCAAACCTTGACCAGCACCTGTTGAACCAGTAATGCCAGTGGTATAGACTTCATCAAGTTTATTTGCTTTTGCAAGTGGTAGTAATCCTAACTGTATGGCTGTTGCAAAACAACCTGGATTTGCAATATTATTAGCAGACTGAATAGCAGTTTTATTTAGCTCAGGTAATCCGTAAATAAATTCTTTGCCTGCAATAGCGCCAGCATTTGGCAACAGTCTAAAATCTTGCGAAAGGTCAATGATTTTAATATGATTGGCAATAGGGTTTGCTTGTAAAAATTTATGGGCATCGCCGTGTCCTACACATAAAAACAAAACATCTATGTTGCTACTAAGTTCAGAAGCAAAAATCAATTCTGTATCGCCTAAAAGATCGTTATGTACTTTGTAAACAGGCTCACCAGCATTGCTTTTGCTATGGATGAATTGTATGTTTACCTGCGGATGGTTTATTAGTAACCGAATCAATTCGCCACCTGTGTAACCAGCGCCGCCAACAATACCTACGTTAATTATTGGTTGGATGTTTGTATGGTTGGTTGCTTTGTCCATTGTAAAATAGTTTTCCTTGCCTGTTTATTAGCAAGGGTAATTTATGAGCTTTGATTCACTTTATGCCAGATAGAGGTTTGATTACCAAATATTTTACTAAATCCTCGAACATCTTCTCCAGTAAACCCTGTATTCATTTCACCGTATTTACCAAATTTGCTATTCATTAAATCGAAAGCAGATTCAATACCAATAATATGGAAACGGTAAGGTAGCATTTGTACAAATACATCGCCAGTTACATTTTGCTGGCTATTGGTTAAATAGGCTTCTATATCACGCATTACAGGGTCTAAAATTTGACCTTCGTGTAACCAGTTGCCATAGAATTGACTCAATTGGTCTTTCCAACCCAACTGCCATTTGGTTAAAATATGTTTTTCTAGTGCATGGTGTGCTTTCAAAATTACCATTGGCGCAGCAGCTTCAAAACCAACACGGCCTTTAATGCCAATAATGGTATCGCCTACATGTATATCTCTTCCCAAACCATATGCACCCGCAATGGTTTGTAAATATTGAATGGCTTTTGTTGGATGCTCGAATGTTTGATCGTCAACACCAGTTAATTCTCCTTTTTCAAAATGCAGTTTTACTTCTTTGCTATCTGTAGCTGTTACTTGTGTTGGCCAAGCAGATTCTGGTAAAATTCCTTTTGAATTCAGGGTTTCTTTTCCACCAACACTAGTACCCCAAAGGCCTTTGTTAATAGAGTACATTGATTTCTCGAAATTCATGTTTACGCCCTTGCCCTTCAAGTAAGCAATTTCATCTTCTCTACTCAATTTTAAATCACGAATAGGAGTAATGATTTCTACGCCTGCAATTAAAATATGAAAAATCATATCGAACCTTACTTGGTCATTTCCTGCACCTGTGCTACCGTGTGCAACCGCATCTGCATTTAATTTTTTGGCGTGTTCTGCAATATGTAAAGCTTGGCTCAAACGCTCGGCACTAACACTTAATGGATAGGTATTGTTTTTTAATACATTTCCATAAATCAAATATTTTATAATACTGTCGTAGTAAGACTTTACAGCGTTTACAGTGGTATGTGTTTTTACGCCCAAAGCGTATGCATGTTGTTCAATTTGAACCAATTCTTCGTCGGTAAAACCACCTGTATTTACAATAATACTATGTACTTCGTAGCCTTTGTCTTCACTTAAATATTTCACACAAAAAGTGGTGTCTAATCCGCCACTAAAACCTAGTACAACTTTCTTAGCCTCGCTCATATAGTAGAATTATAAATTAAATAATTGGGTGAAAAAAGATTTTGGTTTAATGGCGCCACCGCTTGTATTTGTCGCTTCTTTTTTTCTAAAAATTCCCATCAAACGACTTTGTTTTATTTTCATAAAACGTTCGTACAATTTCGATTTTTGTTTAAAAACCTGCGCGGTTTCTTCTGGCTTAAAATGATCTGCAGGATCATACAACATAGCTGTACACATACAGTTCTTTCTATCCTTACTCATTAAAATATCGTAGTTCACACAGCTTTTGCAACCTGCCCAAAATTCTTCGTCGTCGGTTAGTTCGCTATAAGTAACGGGTTCATATCCTAGGTCACTATTGATTTTCATTACTGCCAAACCTGTTGTAAGCCCGAATATTTTAGAAGCAGGATACATTTCACGCGAAAGGTTGAATATTTTTTGCTTGATGGTTTTTGCTACCCCGCTTTTACGATATTCTGGAGAAACAATTAATCCACTATTGGCCACAAATTTTCCATGACCCCAAGCTTCAATATAGCAGAAGCCTACCCATTGTCCTAAACGAGTAACAGCAATAACAGCTTTACCATCTAATATTTTTGCCGCAACATATTCTGGAGACCTTTTGGCAATGCCCGTACCCCTTGCTTTAGCCGATGATTCCATTTCATCGGTAATGCGTTGTGCAAAATGTGTATCAAGGTAAGTGGCTACCCTGACAATGATTTCCTTATTTTCCAACTAGTAAAAATTATAAGTGTAAACAGAAAACACGTATCGTGTAGAATGAGTCATTGGGGATTTTCCACTGATAGGGGCAAGTGCCAGTTGCTCGTCCTATCAGAAACCGCGTCGCGGTCTCGGTAAACTATTGAAGGCAGATACCATTGAAAACACTGTTGAAAGTGTAGTCAAATGTAGGTGTGGTATATGGTTTGTCAACTGCTTCAATGCGAATAGGTTTTTTCTTTGAGGGCTCAAAAGTAAATAAGTTTGATAGAATATCCCGTAATTTTTTTGTTAAATAGGGCTTGAAACCCTTTGTTTTGGTCAAAAAAAGAATAGCCGCACTTAAAAAGGGCGGCTATTCTAAATATTTGTAGCTATTAATTATCTTAATCCATTCCACCGCCGCCTCTGCTGAAGCCGCCACCGCCACGGTCAAATCCTCCGCCTCCGCCGCTACCTCTGTCGTAACCGCCGCCTCTCATCATATCCATTCCACCCCTTGAACTTCCTCTTCTTCCGCCTGTATCACCAAATCTGCGAAGATTGTAAGTGAAGCTAATCATGAAGTATCTTTTAAGCACTTTGGTTTGAACGTCTTGAATGCTATTGCCAGAAACCGTTCTGCTAATGCTTACATTTTGGTTGAGTAAATCAAATACATAGAATTTTAATTCAGCTTCCTTCTTTTTACCTATTTGTCTAGAGAAACTAGCATTCCATAAAGGGATTGCGGTATTATATCCTGCACTTTGACCTGTGTTGATGATATAATCAAAATCAGATGCTGCAACCCAACCACTCTTGGTATAATAGGTAGCTTCAGCTCTTAAATTTTGCGTAAAATAATCGGCATTTTGTTGCGGCTGCAATGTATATCTAGCATAAGTAAAAGAAGAATTAGAAGAGAAGTTCATATCGAAATTATCTTTCAAATTGGTTGTCCAAGATAACCTACCGCCCACAACTGTATTTTTTGTATAGTTGCTTTGCGCATTAATTAAATTTTGACTTTCGTTATGAGACATATTTGCAGTCAAATTCAAATTGCTTTTAGGCTTATGGATAGGTAACCCAAAATTAAAATAACCAGATAAATTATAGGTACCACTTAAGTTAACAGGTTGTGTAATTTGGGCGCCATTTGGAAGAACAGTTACTGAATTTTGAATATCATTTTCTGTTACACTTGCATTAATAGTAGCAAAAAAGTTCCTTTGCGTAAATGCATCGAAAGAAGAATACATTAAGCGCATACTGTGTGCCATTTGTTGCTTCAATGCGGGGTTACCCATTGTAATATTTAACGGATTGCTATTGTCTGAAATGGGTTGTAACTGCGTAGCACTTGGCTGAGAAGTACGTCCCATATAGTTTATACGCAAACTTTTAGATTTGGTAAACTCATAACGGAACGAAGCTGTAGGGAACATATTTACATAATGCTGATTGATAGCACTATCTTTTGTTTTATTCAAACTATTTAAATCTCCAAATTGTACCCCAGAACCAACACTAAAATTTAGTTGCTTTTTTTGAATTCGGTAACTAATTGTACCTCTATCTGAATTGTAAGTATTTTCGAAAGTATTGCTCAAATTAGCAACAGCTAAATCGTATTTACTAGTTGTTTTATTGAATCCTAAGGTTTGTTTACCATTCGTACTTAAACTATAGGAGTGGTTATAGGCAAATTCTAATAATTGATTTTTACCAATAGGCTCAGTATATGAAACAGTAGTATTGATGTTTCTTGCATCACTATTACTAGTATTAATTTGGTCAATGGTATCTACCCTGTTTTGTGTGAAATATTGGTTGATAGATTTATTTGTTCCGCTACCATCACTATTACTTCCTCCAAAGACTAATCCAAGTGAATAGGTTCTTCCTTTTTTGGCAAAACGATGTCTGAAAGTTGCATCCATATTACCATTATAGCCATCGCTCAAAGAAGTGGTTTTTGCAACTGAATTATTCAAATTCAATTTTCCTTTTGTTGAAGCAGTGGTTTGGTCTGATTCATTATCGGAATGCGTAAAACTAATATTTGGTCTTAGAATCATTGAATTACTTGAATCAAACTGCGATTCAATATTAAAATTAACACGGTTACTTTGGCTATGCCTGATGGCAGAAGAAACATTATTACTCAAATTCGATGAATCGGGGTTGCCACTAACTAGTGTTTCTGTATGACTATTTTGATCGGTATAGGTTTTTTGGTCGTTAAAAAAGTAACTACCATAAGCCTGAGTTTTTGTTCCCCAATTATTTCGGTAATTCAAACCTGCTGCCCATGTATTAACCATACCAGATCCGCCAGTTGAACCTCCACGGCCACCAGTTGAACCACCTCCGCCACCTTGACCACCGGTGAAATTTTGTTTATTTACATTATTACCTTGTCCTATCAAAGTAATTTGCTTATCGCCATCATACCTACTAAGATTCAAATTATTATCATTCACACCATCTTCTCCGGTGCTACCACCGCCTACTACTACTTTTCCAAAATAGCCTTTACGCTTGTCTTTTCTTGTTGTGATATTAATTGTTTTAACCCTGTTTCCATCATCAAAACCAGTAAATGTACTTTGATCACTTAGTGCATCGTATACTTGAATTTTGTCAATTACATCGGGAGGTAAGTTTTTGGTAGCCAATTTAGGATCATCTCCAAAAAATCGTTTCCCATCAACCAATACCCTTTGTACTGTTTCTCCTTGAGCTTTAATGCTACCATCGGAGGCTACTTCCAAACCCGGTAATTTTTTTAATAAATCTTCGGCGACCGCATTTGGTTTGGTTTTAAAGCTTGCTGCATTAAACTCAGTGGTATCTCCTTTAATTCTAATTGGTGATTGTGTTACAGTTACATTGCCTAAATCATTGGCACTTGGCAATAAAAAAATAGTCCCTAAGTTAATATCTGGCTTTGCTTTGCTTGGACTGATATTTTTGCTGAATGTAGTATAACTCTGAAAACTCACTTGAATGATTAAATCTGTAAATGGCAGATTTTTTAATTCAAAGCTACCGTCGGGTTTTGCCAATCCAAAAACTTCAAGTGTAGAGTCTTTTGCATCAATTACGGTAACAGTAGCATCTTTAAGAGACTGCTTGTTTAAAGAATCGACTAAAATACCTTTTACTGATCCGGAAGTTTGAGCCATTGCAGAAAAGGAAATAAAACTTAGTAGAACGAGAATATATAAATTACGCATAGTCTATGTTATTAAAAGCAAAGCTAGTTTGCTTATTCAATGGGTTTTAATATACTTAACCAGCGGCAAGCTAACAGGATAGTTGGAAAAGGGTGTTTAAAAATCGGTGAACAGATAGCTGTTATAGGCAAGAGTATTAGTTTTTAACGATATGCGCCTAATCATAAAAAAAGAATTGATTTTTATTGTATATTTGCATGTAATTGAAAATCAAAGCTTGAAACCAATTTTAACCTTATTAATATTAGTGGCTTTTATAGCCCAGACCTTTAATCAGGCTTCGATTGTTGCACGTTATTATGCAAACACTGCAGCGTTTGCAAAAAACTGCGAGAATAAGGCAAAACCACAAATGCATTGTAACGGAAAGTGTCAAATGATGAAGCAATTACAACAAGCATCAAAAAATGACCAACAAGCACCAGAAAAATCAGGAAATGCTAAAAACGAAGTTCTTTCGTCTAAATCATTTTTTGCAAGCATACAATTTTCTCTGTCATCCGCTACTATTCATTTTAACAAATACCAAGTTCA
>CAIKZP010000099.1 GCA_903831935.1 uncultured Bacteroidota bacterium
TTATACGAGGTTTTTGATGATTTTATTTAGGTAAGTAATTTCTACCCCTATAAATGAAGCTAGGTGCTTTTGACTTATTCTTTCTAAAATATTGGAGTGCGATTTAACTAAATAGAGATAACGATCCTCTGCAGACATGTGTCTAAGAAAATTACACTGTGTTTGGTATTCGCAAAGGTTAACCATTAATTCATTTATAGCAAATAATGCTAATTTATGATTGCTTCTAATCAGTTTATAATACAACTCCTTTCTAATACTTAGCACTTCGCCATCTTCTAATGCTTCAATTGTTTCTATGCTTGGAATTTCTTTATGAAAACTATTAACAGACATAATAAAATCACCTTCTTTAACAAACCAGGTATTCACTTCCTTACCCTCATCGGTTTTAAAGACTCTAAAAAAACCAGATTGAATATAAAAGATCTTATTATTTACATCCCCCTCTTTTAAAATACATTCGCCTTTTTTAATTTTTTTACTAAACAAAAAACTTACAAAAGTTTCCACCATAGAAAGTTCTGCTTTTCTAAAAAAGACCTCATTTCCTAAAAATTTGTCAAAAATATTCATTGGTAGTTTCTAATAATTAGTATTTAATAAATGAATTTAGTGAAAAAAGATGGTTTTAGTTTGGAAGCACATATGACCTTATATCTTCTACAGATATTGTTTTACCTGATAATATAATTAATCGTTCAATCACATTGCGTAACTCTCTAATATTACCTGTCCAATTATGCGCTAATAAGGCTTCAATAGCCTTTTTGTCCATAGATTTAGGTAATTGTCTATAATCGGTAGCTATATCTATTAAAAATTGTTCTACTAATGCAGGGATATCGTTTAATCGTTGATTTAATGAAGGCACATGTATTAAAATCACTCCTAGGCGATGGTACAAATCAAGTCTAAATTTTTTGTCTGCAACTTCTGCTAACAAATCTTTATTGGTTGCTGCAATTACCCTAACATCTACTGCAATTTCCTTATCACCTCCTACCCTTGTTATTTTTCCTTCTTGTAAAGCGCGCAACACTTTTGCCTGTGCCGACAAACTCATGTCTCCAATTTCATCTAAAAATAAAGTACCTCCATTGGCTTGTTCAAACTTTCCAATTCTTTGTTTGATGGCAGAGGTAAACGAACCCTTTTCATGTCCAAATAATTCGCTTTCTATTAATTCACTAGGTATAGCAGCACAATTAACTTCAATAATTGGTTTATCGGATCGATTGCTTTTTTCATGTAACCAATGAGCTACTAATTCCTTTCCAGTTCCATTTTCGCCAGTTATTAAAACACGTGCATCTGTGGGTGCTACTTTTTCGATTGTATCTTTTATTTTTTGAATTGCTTCACTAGTTCCAATAATTTCTTGAACCTTTGAAACCGTTTTTTTTAATCGTTTAGTTTCTTTAACCAAGCTGTTTTTATCAAGCGCATTTCTTATGGTTATTAATAAGCGATTTAAGTCGGGTGGTTTTGCAATATAATCATAAGCCCCTTTTTTAACCGCATCAACCGCAGTTTCAATATTTCCATGACCACTAATCATAATGATAGGCGTTTCTGGTTTCAATAACATTGCAGCAGACAAAAATTCAATGCCGTCTAGTTTTGGCATTTTAATATCACATAGAATCAAATCAAAATTTTGGTTAGTAAACTTCTCCAACCCCTCTTCTCCATCTGCAGCTTCTGAAACTACAAACCCTTCATTGCCTAAAATATCTTTCAATACATTCCTAATAGACTTTTCATCATCAATTATTAATATCTCTGCCATACGCTATTGTTTTTGCTAAGTTAACCTTTGTTGGACTTAGTTAAATTGAATTGCCATGCCAAAATAAAAATTTCTATTGGGTGCAGGGTTATAATATCGTTTACCTGCCGCATTAATATCATTACCCAAACTATATAACTGGTTCAATGCATTATCTACCCCGCCAAAAAACTGAAACTTGGTTTTATTAAACAGGCAACTATACTGCAGCTTAAGTTGAAGCAATTGATAGGCATCTGCAAACACATCATTGGCATCAGTTAATGGTATAGTAGAAATGCAATTAATATTTGTATTAAGATTCCAATGTTGCTTAAACATAAAATCCATTCCTGATGTCCATGTGTTTTTAGGTACCCCTGTTATGGCATTGCCTGTGTAATTAATGTTTAATTGTTGGTAATTACTAAAACGATAAGGCTGAAAACTATAACTCGAATAACATTTAAATTGCTGTAAAAATTGCTGACGTTTAATTGGCGTATGGTATTCCAACATGGCTTCAACCCCTTGTTGAATAGTGCCCCCTGCATTAATAAAATATTCTGCGCCAGCAGCATTGTTGCGTCGAACAATGGCATCTTGTAATGCAAAATGATAATAAGACAAATTAAATTGCAATTGATTATTTAGTAAAAATCCTTTTAACCCTATTTCAACATTCCAACCTTTTTCTGGTGCGAGATTGCCATAATAATTTCCATCAGATGGTCGAACTTCTGCTAATGAGGCTGGAGAGAATCCATACCCTGCAATAAAATATGTTGCAATATTTTTATTGATATCATACAAAGCAGAAAACCTTGGCGCAGGAACCCAATTAGTAGATTTAGGAATATAAACAGTTTGAATATCTGTTAAGCGTTTGTATAAATATTGTTGTTGGTTAATACTAATCCCTACATTTAAATGCCATTTAAAAGCAATAATAGTTTGTATTTGCGAATACATTAGCCACTGATTGGCAAAAATATTATCCTTGAATTGTACGGTATCTGCAACACCATTTTTATTGCCATAATCATCAATATTTGAATGATTGTTTAACCATTCAAAACCTGTAACCCATTGCAATGCACTATTGGTAGGATGCATTACCAATTGAATTCCTGTAGAAGTATTTGTTTCGTTTCTATACTCGTAATTTGTAATGAATGGATTTTCGAATCTGGTATTTTCAATTGAACTAAAAAGATTCAAATGCCAATTAGTAGCAATTTTCCATTGATCTTGAATTCCTAGAAAACTTGTTTTATTATAGATGCCAGCATTTTGTTGAATAGCACTTTGCAAATTTCCACTTGCTTGTCTAGACAATTGTGGGTTTAATAACATTTGCGCTAAATTGATGCCGCCTGGTGTTTGGTAATACATATTGGTATACCAACTTAATAATTTAATTTGATGTTGATTTGTTTGATACGCAGCTTCATATTTAAAACCCTGTTTCTTTAATGCCGATTGATCTCTGTAGCCTTCGCTTTGTAAATAGGTATGCGTTAAATTGCTACTAAAGTTTTTTGTATAATATTTCCAAGAAAAATTTTCTTGAATTAATCCGTATGAGCCCTTATTTAATCCTACAGAAAAAGAAGAACTAATTGTGTCTTTAAAATTTAGTTGCGATTGCAATAGCACCACACCTCCTGTTCCAGCACCATACAAACTAGATGCAGGTCCTTTAATTATTTCTGCTCCTGTAATTTGGCTTAGGTCAATTAAATTTAAATACGCATTCCCTGTTGCATCTGAAATTGGTAGATTATTCCAATAGACTTTTACATTTCTAACACCAAATGGAGACCTTAATAAACTGCCCCTAATTGATAACCGATAACTACCTGGTGATCTTTCTTCTAAACGAACACCTGGCATGGTATTAAAAACAGGAACAATGGATGTTGGCGAACTACGAATTATTTCTGCTTGTGTAATAGTAGACATTGCAATAGCCGCCTCTTTCCATTTAACACGGGTATTAAATGATTCTACTAAAACATTTGGAATAGTATCTAATGCGGTAACAGCAGAATCAATAGATTGAGCCCGTAACAATGTTACTGATAGTGTAAAGCAAAAAATTAAAAAGAAAATCTTCACGTATTAAAATTAAATATCCCAAAGCAAGTTTTTAAAAAAGAATTGCTTTGGGATATTATTTATTTAAATAAGGCTTAAATAAGACCTATCTTATTTTTTTTGGGTAATTAGTTCTTTTACTAATTTAACCGTCCTTTCAATGTCTGGAATGGCTAATGCCGCCAAATTAGGTGCATAGTGCATTGGTGCATCGGCACTTGTAATACGTCTGATCGGTGCATCTAAATAATCGAATGCTTCTTTTTGAATACGGTAAGTAATTTCAGATGAAATAGAAGCAAATGGCCATTGTTCTTCAACAATAACCAAACGATTTGTTTTTTTAACGCTCTCTACAATTGTTTCCCAATCTAAAGGACGAATTGTTCTCAAGTCAATAACTTCCGCACTAATTCCTTCTTTTTCTAATTCAGCAGCAGCACCTAATGCCACTTTCATCATTTTATTATATGAAACGATGGTAACATCTCTTCCTTGTCTTTTTACATCTGCCTTTCCTAATGGAATATAGTATTCTTCGTCAGGGATATCGCATTTATCGCCATACATCACTTCACTTTCCATGAAAATGATTGGATCTTCTTCAAAACGTATAGCTTGTTTTAATAATCCTTTAGCATCATACCCATTAGAAGGAGATACTACTTTCAAACCTGGAATATTGGCATAATAACTTTCAAATGCAGTAGAGTGTTGAGCCCCTAACTGACCTGCACTACCATTTGGTCCTCTAAAAACAATAGGGCAACCAATTTGTCCGCCACTCATGGCCAACATTTTAGACGCAGTATTTAAAATTTGGTCCATTGGTAAAACTGCAAAGTTCCATGTCATGAATTCTACAATTGGTCTTAACCCGTTTTGGGCAGCACCAACAGCTAAAGCAGTAAATCCTAGTTCTGCAATAGGAGTATCAATAACACGCTTTGCACCAAATTCAGCCAACATACCCTGGCTCACTTTATAAGCACCATTGTATTCAGCCACTTCTTCTCCCATTAAAAAAACTCGGTCATCTCTTCTCATTTCTTCATTCATGGCTTCTCTTAAAGCCTCTCTGAAAGGTATTGAACGCATAAGTACTTTGAATTAAATGAGGAGCAAAAATAGAAGATTATCAAGTATAAAACCAAAAGAGTTATCACATATTCATAAAAAATCCCCTCCAATTGCTTGGAAGGGATTCAAAATATAAGATTAGTTATTGGTTAAAACACATTCCAACCAAAACTCATATAATACAATCCACCAATTTGAGGGTTACCAAAACCAGTACGATAGTATCTATTGAACATATTGGTTGCACCAATTTTAACCAAAGATTTAGTTTTTGGAAACTTCAAACTTAACATAGCATCAAATGTTTCGTAAGCAGGTAAATCACCAGTAGCAAATGTACCTTCATAACGGAAAGCATCAATCCATCTGTAAGTTAAATTGAATCCTAAAAGATTTTTAGGTCCAAATCCTGAATTATTAAAAGAAATATTTCTACGGATCTTAGGTGTATTGAAATAAGGAATAAAACCAGACTCAACAGGTCCTATTTTATCACTATACATATTACCACTAACCGAGAAATTCTTAGCCATTAAATATTCAACAGAAGCACCCCAACCAGTAGTTGATACATCTGAAGTTTGATTCATTGAAACGCTATATACATTTCTAGTTGTAGCTGAATTACCAGCTGAACCATCTGCATTTAAACCTAATAAACCTACCGGACCTAAAGGACCAGGTGTTGTGCTTGATTGAATAACACTTACACCACCAATAAAGTCTTTGTATTTAGCCCAATAAGCATAAATATCAACCAATAATCTTTTAGCAA
The DNA here is from genome assembly GCA_903831935.1 of uncultured Bacteroidota bacterium. Classification (GTDB taxonomy): domain Bacteria; phylum Bacteroidota; class Bacteroidia; order Chitinophagales; family Chitinophagaceae; genus Sediminibacterium. The sequence goes on from CAIKZP010000099.1 coordinate 5,727, forward strand.
ATAAACCTTTGTATCCAACTTCAAAAGAAGTACTTGATTCTGGTTTGAATTCACCAAATTGTTGTGCTTTTAATAAACTTGCAGCAGAAATAATTCCAGGAATATTTCCTGTTGCAGCAGCAGCTTTAACAGCAGCACCATAACTTGTTACACTAGCTAAAGTATAAGCTGGCATGGTACTAAATTTATAGTAATCTCTCAAAGCAGGTAAACCTCCTAATAATGTTCCTTGAGAAGTTTTCAAGTTGATCCACTGGTTTTGGGTAGTAGGGAAACGGTAAGCAGATTGATAAGACAAACGTAAGTTATGGTCTTTGGTTAATTTTACAACCGCTGATGCTCTAGGTGTGAAATGACCAGCAAAATTTTCATTTTTGTCATAACGACTAGAAACAGATAGTTTAACTAAATCACCAAATAATTTCTGTGATAATTGCGCATAAGCACCAGTTTCACTAATTTTAATAGGACCAGCAGTATCAGCAAAAATGGTTCCTTGAGAATTTAGTGAGAATTGTCTCCAACTTGCACCAACTAATAAATCGGTACCAGTTTTACTTAAACCTAATTTTTCAGTTAGATTGTATTGACCTTCTATAGAAGACATTTTTGTTCTATCCATAAACAATCCACCGCCTTTTGAAATTGGTGTTTGTGCTATTTTTTGGAATAAAGGATTGTATAAAACAAAACCTGTAGGACGACCAGCATCAGCAACTGCACGTGCGCCATAATGTGCATCAGCAGTACTTAATCCTTGATCTGCATAAGTAATATAAGCAGCCATGTATTGTGGATACCAAGCAGCAGAACCTTTAACAGCTTCGTTGAATAAACGAGTTGTTGTAGTAGTTACGTATGAGTTACCAGAATTTTCAGTAGTTGTATATCCACGTAAATACCAGTTTTTCGCTTTCAACTCTAATTTATACTGACCCATTTTAAAATCCTTAATTGAATAACGATCAGCACCTGTATAAACAGTAGTACCAGTACCCCAGATACCAGAGAATATCGCTTCAACTTTGTCACTCAATTTATAATTCAATGAACCAGAAAATTTAAAATTACTTGTTGTAGGATCAATCACATCTTTTTCACCATAACCAGTACGACTAACCAATTGGTTGTTAAACCAGTTACGTGCAGGAGATGCGCCAAAAATAATTGGAGATGCACCACCAGCTACAAGTGCTCCACCACCAATACTAGTTAGGAATGTATTTAAATCCGATAATTTAGCATTCATATTACCTGCTAAAAAAGAATTAGCTGCACTCACAATAGCTGAAGGAAAAGTTGCCAATACAGAACCAGCAACTCCACTCATATTTAAATTTGTTTCATCGCCATATAAATTAACGCCATCATAATTTGGATCAGAATATCTGCTACCAAATATTACATTTCCATTAGGAGTTGCAGTTGTTGCTATACGGTTGTAATTATCTGTTTGATTTGAAATCCAATCTTGTGCTTGCATATAAGAAGCACCAATTTTGTATGCAAGACGATCATTTACTTTATCAGCAAAACGTACAGACCAATCATAAAAAGGAGCAGCACCAGCACGTTGATAATTATCAACATGGTTCATTCCTTGTTTGATTTGGAAACTCAATCCTTGGTATTTGAAAGGATTTTTGCTGTTAATTAAAACAGTACCATTCATTCCACCTGAACCATAAAGCGCAGAAGAAGCACCTGGTAATAATTCAACATTTTCAACGTCTAATTCTGTTAAACCTATAATATTGCCAACAGAAAAGTTCAAACCAGGAGCCTGATTATCCATTCCGTCTACAATTTGATTTAAACGAGTATTACCACTAACATTAAAACCACGTGTACCAATACTTCTAAAAGTCATACTTGCGTTAACCACATCTACCCCTTTAAGGTTAGTGATCATATCGTAGTAGTTAACTGCAGAAGTATTACGGATAGCACTTGTTCCAATGCGCTCAATAGATACTGGAGATTCCAAAATTCTTTCTGGAACTCTTGATGCTGCAACTACCACCTCATCACCTAAAGTGAAAGATGCGTCTAATTCAACATCAACTTTTTGATTGTTATTTTTAACTACTACTTCTTTATTGGTAAAACCAACAGAAGAAATAATTAAAGTAAAAGGTAGTTTTTGTACAGTTGTTAACTTGAATGCTCCCTTATCATCAGTGTAAGTACCTGTAGTACCTCCTTTAACAGTTACAGAAACAGCAGAAACTGCCTCTTTAGATTTGGCATTTTTTACACTACCAGAAACTGTAGATGATGTTTGGGCTAGGGTATTAAGCGTTAAGCCTAAACCCAAAATTACTAGCACGTAGTTCGTGAAGAATCTTCTCATAATAGCTAATTTTATTAGAACGTTTTGATAAAAGTAGCAATTGTTAATTTTCTACAAAAATTTAATTTGTCCACAAATGGCTTTAAGCTGTTGAGAAAAACAAAGAATTACACACATTTTATAAGATTTGGTGTCTATTTTTGCTTATGTCAAATTTTCAATTCCCCGGCCAAACGGCTATTTACAATGGAAAAGTAAGAGATGTGTACTCTATTCAGCCTAATTTGTTAGTAATGGTGGCTAGTGATAGAATTTCTGCTTTCGATGTAATTTTACCCCGTCCAATTCCTTTTAAAGGGCAAGTTTTAAACCAAATTGCCGAAATAATGCTAGGTGCAACCCAAGATATTTGCCCAAATTGGCTTTTATCGGTTCCTGCACCAACCGTTTCCATTGGCAAAAAATGTGTGCCTTTTAAAATTGAAATGGTTGTTAGAGGCAATTTAGTTGGGCATGCTTGGAGAACATATACAAGTGGGTTAAGAGAATTATGTGGCGTTGCTTTACCCGACGGATTAAAAGAAAACGACTTTTTCCCTACACCTATTATTACGCCTTCAACAAAAGCAGATGCTGGGCACGACGAAGACATATCAAAAGAAAAAATAATTAGTACTGGCCTAGTGAGTGCCAATGATTGGCATACACTTGAAAAATATGCTTTAGCTCTTTTTGAAAGAGGAAAAGAAATTGCAGCTAGTAGAGGTTTAATTTTGGCAGATACAAAATATGAATTTGGAAAAATTGGAGATACCATTTATTTAATGGACGAAGTACATACCCCAGATTCTTCTAGGTATTTTTATTTAGAAGGATTTGCTGAAAGACAAATTACTGGTGAAAAACAAAAACAGTTAAGTAAAGAGTTTGTACGCGAGTGGTTGATTGCGAATAATTTTATGGGAAAAGAAGGTCAAACAGTTCCTGAAATGAACGATGAATGGATTGACACCATTAGTAAAAGATATATTGAACTTTTTGAAAAAGTTAGTGGCAAACAATTTAAACCAGAAACATTAAGTGATGCTCAAATTGAATTGGCTGTATCAAATAGTTTGAACGAATTAATTAAGTAAAGTAACCTTAATTATAAACTGTGTCTGTGTTGTCCTAAAAAAGAGACTGTATTATTTTTGATACAGTCTCTTTTTGTTTCTATCAATTTATTCTATTAAAACCGATAACTCAAATTAACACCCCCATAAAAATTAGCAGTGGTAGGTGCTGGCAAATAAGCATCGGGCAATTGGTTAGCAAATACCATAAATGGATATTGCACATTTGTTAAATTACTTGCACCTAAATAAATATCTACAAACATTTTACTAGATAATTTATTTTGATAGCCAATTTTAGCATTCAATAAATTATAACTAGTTGTTTTGTTTAATCCATCAGACGAAATAGGCATCGCATCTTTATAAGAATAGGTTGCATTTCCATACATACCAAAATTTGTTTTGAAATCTGTTCCAAAATTAAATACAAATGGTGCTACACCCGCTACTGCTTTACCATCATAATTAGCCACAAGCGCAGATAGTCTATCGGCACTTAAACTTTGAAAACTATATCCAACATATTTAAAATTGCTAATTGCCAAATTGGCAAATGGCTGGAAAGAACTGATACAATTAGTAGTAGAACTAAAGGCATTGTATTTTAAGGTAAGCTCTAACCCCTTATTATCTTGCTTTCCACTATTGGCAATATATGAATAAGCAGTAGTTGTAATAGATCCATTTAAGGGCACTGCAATAGCAGTCATTTTATTGGCAAATTGTGTGCTAAATAATGCTAGTTGATAAGATAGTTTATCATTTAATACAATTCCTTTAGTGCCAATTTCAAATTGACTACCCATTTCTGGTTTTAAGTCTGTATTAAGTTTTCCTGTTGCAGGAATAAAGAAATAAGAACTAACTGGTGCTTTATAACCTTTACTGAAAGAGGCATACAATGATACTGATTTATTAAAAACTTTATTAATAGCCAAATGAGGCGATAGCATGGCATTATAACTAGTAGAAAATTTTGTAGGATTGGTATTAGCTGCTACATAAAATTTATCATTCAATTCAATGCGCATATTACTAGTACCTAATCCTGCAGTGATTGATAAATCTTTTGGCAAAGAAAGAGTCCATTCTGTAAATAAAGAACTTGTTCCTGAAATAGTTGATTGGTTACTTTTCATTGACCCAATCATCCAATAAGCATTTGCATTTGCTGGATTGGCAACCATATTGTATCCAATAATTTGTGCATATTGCTGTTGCATTTCAATACCAGAAATACTACTTAGTGTATTGCCATTTTTTAAAGGAATTTTCATATCAAGCGTACTGCGAAAACCATAATTAATAGGGTTTTTATCGGTCCATCCGCCTGCTGAACTTGCATTGTTACTTACGCCAGATGCAAAAACAGTTGTTGTGTTTGTAAGCTGACTATTGAACTGATAGGCATGTGTTAAACCTGCCCTCATACTAATAATTTCAGAATGCCCATTGCGTTTGATATAGTCTGGATTACCTGAGTAATCAAAACTTTCGTATTGACCAATAGTAAGTTCCCCTCCCCTTTCATCATAACTATTGCTATAGCCAAAATAACTTGATATCGTTTGCTTATCATTGGGTTGAAATTCTGCAGCAATACTTAAAAAGTCTTTATGAGAAGCTGTATGCACCATAAATCCATCTAGCTTTTGTTTGCCATAATTAACAATTACAGAAGCATGATCTGTGGCTGTTTGAAAATGTGTTGTATATCGTTGTAAACCATTGCTACCAAACATTAGATCTTGACCTATAGAAGTTTTACCTTTTTCTGGTTTAATAGTTTTTAAGTTCACTACTCCAGCAATTGCTAACCCATAAATAGTTCCTGCGGGCCCTTTGGTTATTTCTACATTTCCTATAGAATTAAAATCAATATCATCCATTAGTGTAATGCCTTCTGCATCTGTAATAGGAATGCCATTTAAATAAACTTTAGAACCTTGGCCATCAAAATTACTGTTAATGCCATTGGTTCCACGCAAACCATTTCCATAACCCCTAATATTAAATTGCTGGCCAGAAGATACAGCCCTTCTTTGCATAGTAACACCAGCAATATTGGTATTAATAGCATCGTCTAAATACAAACCTGTATTTCTATTTAATTCTGTTGAAACCAATTTACCAATTGAAATAGGTTGCGATAAAATAGATTTATTTTGAGAAGAAGTGGCGGTAATTTCTACGTCTTCTAAATATTGATTTATTGGCTGTAAATTAATAACCAATTCATCGGTACAATTTTTTACTGATTGCTGAATTGTTTCATACCCAATAAAGGAAATAGTAAGTGCAGATACTGTTTTACAATCAATGGTAAAACTGCCGTCTATTTTTGTGGTGATTCCTGATTTTGAATTTGCAAATTGAATAGATGCGCCAGCTAGTGGACTTTTTGATTTAGCATCTAGCACTTTTCCTTTTAAAGTGTTTTGTGCATGTATATTGCTTAAGGTAAATAAACCTATAATTAAGTAGATGAACTTATTCATTTAAAGATTTTTGTTGAATTAATTAAATAGGTACAACTTATAAATGTTGTATAGTTTAAAAAATTAACATTGTGGAGGCGGACAAATTATTTTGGATGAATAATTTGAAATTTTATTTTGGGGGAATAAATTATATAAGAAATTTTCTGGTGGATAAAACTGAATAGTACTCGACTTTAGTATACAAAAATTTGAAAAATATTTTATAGAAAGACCTGACTTATTTGTTTGTTTATTTTCGGTTTTGTGTATATCATTTATTTGTTGTTCTAATTGGTTTTCTGAATTATCTAACAAACAACAAATAGTAACCATTCCAGCTTGATGGTCAATTGTTACAACATCATAAAGCAAATCATGATACCTAAATTCAGTTCCATCATCTTCCCATGAAAAATTAGTATCATTAATTTGACCACTATTTGTTTTAAGTTGAATGACAGTTCCATACTTGCTTGATTTATGTTGCTTTAAATAGGCTTTCATTTCTGTCTTTAAATTGGCCTGGTGCCAAGCAAAAAACAGATAATAACCGCCTACATAAATAAGCATGCAAAAAAATAATAATATGGTTGCTATTGTTTTCACTAGTTAGATAACACAATATAGTTAAACAAAGAAAATATCAGATGCAAATTTGATGAATGTGCTAAAAGCCATTTAATTCATCTAGCCTTGGCCTTAAGCGTTGCTTGCTTTTATTGAATATATGTTGCCCCTTATCAAATCCTTGGCGAATGGCAATTTGACGTTCTAAAGGCAAATGAATGGTATCTGTACATTCTTGACTACAACATCCTTCATATTTATCCGCACAAGTTTTGCATTGTATAAAAAGTAAATGACAACCATCATTTAAACAATTCGTATGTGAATCACATGGCTGACCACATTGATGACAATTAGAGATAATATCTTCGGTTATTCTTTCTCCTAATCTATAATCAAAAACAAAATTCTTTCCAATGAATTTGGGTGTAATATTTAACTCTTTGGCTTGTTTGGCATAATTGATAATTCCACCTTCTAAATGAAATACATTTTTAAACCCTTTATGTAACATAAAAGCACTTGCTTTCTCACAACGTATACCACCTGTACAATACATGATAATGTTTTTGTCTTCATTTCCTTTCATCATCTCAACTGCCATAGGCAATTGCTCTCTAAATGTATCGGAGGGTACTTCTATGGCGTTTTCAAAATGCCCCACTTCGTATTCATAGTGGTTACGCATATCAATAACGATGGTTTCTTTCTCTAACAATAAATTGTTCATTTGTTCAGCATTCACATATTTCCCTTTTTGATCCATACTAAAATTTGGATCATCAATTCCGTCTGCTACAATCTTATCACGAACTTTTATTTTCAATACCCAAAAACTTTTACCATCGTCATCTACTGCAATATTTAAACGCAGTCCTTTTAATGAATCAATTGATTCTAAATAATTTTTAAATGTTTCAAAATGATTGGAGGGTACACTAATTTGTGCATTGATACCTTCTTTTGCTATATAAATTCTACCGAAAACTTGAATTTGATTAAGTTTTTTGTACAAACTGTCTCTAAATTCCTTGGGGTTTTGAATGGAGAAATAAGCATAAAAACTAATAGTAGTTCTTGGGGTTGTTTCTTGTAACATCCGCTGCTTTAATTCATCATTAGACACACGGTTATGAAGTACAGACATAGTTGTTAATTTTAGACATCTTGATACCAAAATGTTCCATTAATAATAATTGGAGCTACTTGCAGGGTAGCCAAAATTTCAAAACAAAGTTATAAAAAACTTTCATTTAAATAAAACCAGTCGTTTTATCAATTAAAAAACGGCAGTGTCAATCTAACACCCGATGTTTTATTTCCATTAGGAGCAAATCCTTTTATAAAGTCTACCCGTATAACTTTAAAAATATTTTCAATACCAAAATAAGTTTCTACATAATTGCTCTCTGTAGCATAATGTAACGCATTAACCCCTGAAACAAAGAACCAGTTGTATTTTTTAAATACTGGAATTTTATTGGTTAAAAAACCATTCAAATGGTATTCTATATGCGCAGATGCATTTAATTTATTGGTATTACTATATTGATAATAAGGTGCTAATTGAAAACTATTTAAAAAGGCTGTTGAAAGAATCAGTTGATTGCCTTGATAATGCTGATAATCTGGAATAAAAGCTTTGGTGCTATTTGTAAAACCACTTATAGTTAAATTGTAATTCAAACGGCCATACAATTTTAAATTTAAATTATCATTGATACTGAAACGCCATTTAGTATAAAACACATCACTACCCAATAAACCTTGTATCCCTTTAGTAATAGTTAAACCGAAAATGGGATATTTAGAACCAATATTCATTTTTTGATTGGGCGTTTCAATATATTTAGAACCTGGTCTCCAGCTTATGCGCATATTTACAACACTAGCTTTATTGGCTAGCATATTGGAGCTAGAAATTTCAAAAGGAAAATTAGGCGTATAAGCTTTGTCAAGATTCGTTTTCCAAGAAGGCAAATCAGGTAAATTATTTAATGGCTGTCTATTTTGAAATTGAAAATCAAAACCAAAAGAAATACCATTGCCTAAACCAGTATTGTAGCCAATTTTAAAGAAACCAGCTTCGTATATTTTTAAATAATTATTAGTAGTAGCAAGCGTAACAATACTATTAAAAAAAACAGGAACTGGCTGATCATTGTTATACTGAAACACATTCTTACCTGCCGAAATGTTTACAGATTTTTGATAGCTTTTTCCAAAGTTGTAATTAATACCAAGGCTTGTATTTAAATGATTGTTTCCAAAACCATACCTAATTATTGGCGCAATACTGATTGACTTTCGGCCTTCATACCTTTTAAAATAACTTGGCGTAAGGTTTAACACACCTCCTTCTACTGTATTATAAAAGAAACTAGACAATAGTGAACGAAAATTGATTGTCTCTTTGCGCTTTTGAACACTAATAGTTTTTCCTGTAAAAATAAAATTACTAAGCCTTAATTTATTTCTTATTCTGTCTAGTGAATCTAAATAATCTGGACTTTTTTGCACTTGCTCTAAACTATCTTTTTTTAGATAGTCGGTCCGTTCTTCTATTAAAAGTGGTAGAGGCCTAATACTATCCCAATAAGCCATTGATTTTTTGTTAGAACTATCTTCGAATTTTATAATGGTATTATTAAAGAAATTCTTTGAGAACTTTGGGTTGACATTAAACTGATCATACACTTGTAAAAAGTTTCCAAAAAAATTGAACCCAAAAAACTTTCCTGAAGGATAAATCACCTGACTTTTTATAACCCAGTTTTTTTTGTCGATAGGAACATATAATTGTTCTATCACAAGTGTATCTACCAATTGCATTTGTTGCTCTTTCACTAATGTCAATTGTAAACTTTGAATGCGCCACTCATTTTCAACTATTGTTATGTAACCAGAAAACAAAGGCTCGTATTTTCTTTTAGGTATTACTTTTATCCTACTATATTCTTTTCCATTTTCAAAAAAAGATCCTTCAAATTTATAGCGATAAAAATTAAGCGCACTATTAGCAATTGGAGAGATAAACCCACGTGGATTTAAACTTCTTCCTATAGAAATGATATTTTCATAAAAAGAAATAATTTGAGGATTACTAAATCCAAACCCATCACTTTTGCCACTTACTTTAGTAGAAATAACATCTATTTTTTTCTTGTTTGGCTCTTCAAATGAATACTTAGCAACTGATTCAGATAAAAATATCATTTTCTTTTTACTAGTATCTCCATCTTCAAAATCAACAGCTTTACCCATAAACTTTTTAGGGTAGTTTCGTAATTGTAATTGACCTTTTAAATATACATCGCATTCAAATTTTTTAATTTCATTTAAATGGACCAAACGTTGTGCTATAGCATTACGAATAATAGCATAAGCTGGATCTTCTCCACCAGATTGTACAATTACTTCTTTTAAATCGTACTGTTGCTCTTGCATTTCAAAGTCAAAAACTTGATCTATTGCCATTATTTTTATAGCCTTTTCAATAGATTGAAACCCTATATGCTTAACAACCAACACATAGGTTCCTGGTTCTAAATTAATGGAATAAAAACCACTGCTATTGGCTGTAGTACCTTTTGAGATGCCTTTTATAAATACAGAAGTAAATGCTAATACCTGGCCATTTTTTTGGCGAATTGTGCCTGAAACGGTAGCAGCATGTAATGGGGTATTTGCCAATAATAGCAGAAGAAACAGCAGCAATTTGTTCATAAGTTCAGATTCATAAAAATATTAGTACCAGTCATTAAACCTTCCACCTATGAGTGAATAAATTGAATCATTAAAAATGAATGACTCATTTATTTGATGTCTTTCTAAAATTGCTTCCGGTTAATGCAGCAAGTCCACTAACCAAACCGCCTAATAAACCTGTAATTAAAATTAGCAACAAATATGAGCCGCCTAATGGAAATAGGTGTGCTACTTTGGTTGATAATATATGTTCATTGGCTGTGTCTTTTAAAACAGCTAGTAGTGTCCATAAAATAAATAATCCGCTAAATCCAGCTAGAAAAGCAATCCCAGGTTTTTGATGAATAGCCACCGCTACAATAAATGAAGTAAATACAAATGACCACCAAGGTAAGAAAGTAAACAATCCTATTGCAAATGCAAGAAATGTGGTTAAAAAAATTGCAGTGATTAATTTCATAAAAAAAGTTTATCCATTAATAAATGTAATATGCCATTTAATTTTTTCGTGTTTTTCGGCGTCTTGTTTATTTAAAAACAATAAACGATAATAGATACCTGCAGCCCAACTATCAATGAAATTATCGTAAAACCTGCTACCTGGATTTCCATTTTGTCCGCCAGGATAAACGCCATAGGCTTCTATTTCATCGGTTAAATGAACAATCATTCGCCAACTAGGACCATGTACATCTGTAGTTGCATTGATACAAGTTTTACCACCGCCAATTGGCAAATGTAAGCGACTCAATGCAGGGATTTTTAGTAAATGATTTACCCGAGTGTCTTTTACATCTGCCCAATTTAATTTATCGGCTTTTTCTAATTGCTGCAAATGTGTCGCTGCTTTTTTTACTGCTAATAAAATATCGTCTTGGATTGTTTCTACTTTGTTTTTTGTATTGATATTGTCGGCAAATGCATAAGCACTGTCTTTCAACAAACTTTGTAAAAGTGTTGCATCATCTGGCCAAGAGATTGGTTGTTTGGCTTTTTGAAAATCATCTTGAAAAATTTCTTGCGATAAACTATCCCATACAGCATTAAAAATGGTAGCACCTTGTTCTGCTATATCTTGTTTCAAATTCCATTTTTTTAGTATCGATACATACCTTTGTTCATTAACATTTAATAACTTTTCGTCGATGTATTTTAATAAAACGGGTCTTGCCATTTCTGCAAAAACATTGTAATTATCCATTTGCATTTGCTGCATATCTTTTGCAGTAATGCCATTCATTGCAGCTAGTTTTCTATTAATAATAATACCTCTAAACAAAGGAAAATTAGTTGCTGCACCTAAATAATAAGGATAGGTTGAATCGGTTGGCATTTGGTTGGCACTACTTACAAAACCTCTTGCCGGATTAACAATCATTGGATTTTCATTATTAGGAATAATACCTTGCCAATCATAAGTACTATCAGTTCCTGGCATAATAAAATCACCCTGACGTTTCCATCTAGCTATAAACGCACCTTGTTGCTTAATAGCTATATCGCCAGATTTCGATGCAAAAACAAAATTTTGACCAGGGCATGTCCAGGTATCAATTGCATTTTGATAATCTGTAATATTTTTTGCACGATTGAGTTGGTAAAAAGTTTGCAAACCATTACCCGCAGTATTAGCAGTCCATTTAATGGCCAAGTATTTTCCTTCTGTACTAGCATTTTTAAATGATCGATCATACATCACTGGACCAAAATCTGTTACAGCAATTAACTCCTCTAAATTTGGTTTGCCTTTTATTTTTATTGTTTCAATTCTATGTGCGGCTTTTTTCCATTCGCCATTAAACCAATACTCATCCATGGTGGTATCCTTAAACTTAATATCGTAATAATCAATCACATCTCTAGTTGCATTGGTTACTCCCCAGGCAATACTATCATTAAACCCAATAATTACTGCCGGAGATCCTGGAAAGCTTGCTCCGTAAGTATTGTGTGTTGGTGTATTAATTTGAACTTCATACCATAATGAAGGAAGATTTAATCCTAAATGTGGATCATTACACAAGATTGGTTTTCCTGATGCTGTTTTTGAACCTGCAACCGCCCAGTTATTGCTGCCATTATTTTTATTGGGTATTAATGGAGCGATTGCTTCACTTGAATTATTTGTTTTATTCAAATAAATAGAATCAATATCTTTTGGAATAATAGGATTTAACGATGGCTTGGCAAATATTGTTGATTGCGGTATGATAGGATCTAATGAATCTTGAATATTTGGAAATAATTTATCAAATGCCTCATAACCCAAATAGTTTTTGGTATTGGTCATTTTTAAATCTGTTGTAGCTCCTCTTGCAGTTAAATCATAAGCCATAAACATCAAAAACAAATAGGTTTTTACAGGTGTCCATTGTTCAGGTTGATAATCTAATAATTTATATTCAAATGGAATTTGATCGGGCTTGAGTGTTTTAATATAAGCATTTACACCATTGGCATAGGCGTCAACCGTGGCTTTCATTAAAGGATTTTTATTCATCCGTTCCATGGTTTGTTCTGCACCATAAACCATTCCAATCCTTCTAAAAAAACGATCAAGCGGCAATCGCTCCTCTCCTAGAATTTCACTGAGCCTTCCACCAGCTACATAAGTTTGAAATTCCATTTGCCACAAACGAAATTTAGCATGTAAAAATCCTTGAACATAATAAGCGTCTAAATCATTTTCAGCATAAATATGCGGCACCAAACGCTCATCTATAAAAACATCCACTTTGCTCTTAATTCCTTTGATATTTAAATTTTCTGAGTATGATTGGTTGGTTGCTTCTGCATTCTGCCAGAAACCTTGTTGTGGCGACAGAAAATAGCCTAATCGAGGTGATTTGGACCCGCCTAATGGTAATTGAGTATTTAACCCTACTACTAAAGCAGCTGTTGCTATGCTAGAAAGCAAGAATGGTACTATTCTCATAACGTTCAATTGTATGATTAAAAATAGTTATTTTTTGGTTGCATCATTCAGATAAATGCTAATTAATCAATTGCCATAGAAAACAATCTAATTGATTATATTTGACAATGGCCATTACAGGAAATAAAGACCCCCTACACGGTAAAACGCTCGAAGCAATTGTTAGTTTTTTAGCCAACCATTATGGATGGGAAGAATTGGGCAAACGCATACAGATTAAGTGTTTTACTGATAATCCTAGTATTCAATCTAGTTTGAAATTTCTACGTAAAACCCAATGGGCCAGAACCAAAGTAGAACAATTGTATATTGATAGTTACCAAAACATCACTACTATTTAGCCACTACAATTTTATATTTAGTTCCTTTTATTTTCTGGTCTTGTACCAAATTAAGTAGTCCATTTACTTTGTGCTTTTTCACAGCAACAAATGCATTAAAATCTTTCACTACAATTAAGCCTATATCGTCTTTCTCTAATTTACCTTTTTGGGCAAGGAATCCTACAATATCTACTTTATTTAATTTGTCTTTCTTTCCTCCATTAATATATATAGTGGTATAACTAGCTGTTTTAGGAGGTTTAAGGTGATGGGGCAACTCTAATGGCGTTAATTGTTCCCTTATATAATAAGGCGTTGGTTCTGTTAGATGCATTAATAAATACGCTGTTCCTGTTGCGTGCATTCTTGCAGTACGGCCATTTCTATGGGTGAATTCTGCTTCGGTTGATGGTAGGTGATAGTGAACCACGTGCTTGATTTCTGGAATATCCAATCCTCTTGCTGCTAAATCAGTAGCCACTAAAAAAAGAACCGACCCATTTCTAAACTGAATTAAGGTTTGTTCTCTTTGCATTTGCTCCATTCCACCATGAAATGCGGCATTTGGTATTCCTTTTTGTTGTAATAGTTGAGAAGTTCGTTCAACAGCATCTCTGTGATTGCAAAATATTAGCGTAGGTTCTGCACCTATATAACTAAGTAATTGAACCAATCGATCTACTTTGTCTTTGTCTTCAGAAATAACCAATTGTAAACTTAAATTTTCATCGGCATCTATTGGATCAATAAAATCCAATACTTGTAAATGCGTAACACCAGTAAATTCAGGCACTTGAATTGCTGCTGTTGCTGATACCAATACCCTTTTAGATAATGCTGGCAATGCTTCAATTACAAAACGCATCTCTTCTTCAAAACCTAAAGCAAGTGATTTATCAAACTCATCTAGCACTAGTGTTTTAATATAGTTAAGTGATAGCGTTTCCCTTCTAAAATGGTCGCCAATTCTACCAGGGGTACCTATTAATAATGCTGGTGGTTCAACTAAATTTTGAATTTCAGTTTGCATATCATGCCCACCATAACAACAACTCACTTTAAATCCGGTTGACATTTTCTTCCAAACCTGTTCAATTTGTATGGCTAATTCTCTAGATGGTGTAAGTATTAAACACTGTACTTGATTTGACTCTTTGTCTAATAATTCTAGTACTGCTAATAAAAAAGCAAGTGTTTTTCCAGAACCTGTTGGAGACAATAATAGAATATCTTTTTCTTTTAGAATGGCTTTATTAGCCTTCTCTTGCATCTTATTTAACGCGGGAATCGACAGATTCAATAGTATGTCCGCTAACCTTTTCTCATTCAATTGCATGCGCAAAGATACAAAATTGTTGGCGGTAGCATATTTACTAACTAAGAACTGATTTCTTTAAGCGCAAAATCTAACTGATATTTGCAACTTTACACAACCTAATGGATCTATCAACGCATACAAAAAACATTCTTGGCTTACAATTGCCCACCGATCCACGTTGGGTTGACTTGGCTAGTATTTCAATTGAAGCCATTTTAACAGATCATGCTTATTGCGAGCAGAAAGCGGCACTCACCTGCATTTCTTATATCCAACGATATTCCGATAAAGACTTATTAGTAGATTCTTTGGCGCCAATTGTTACCGAAGAATGGGGACATTTTAGAATGGTTATACAAGAGCTACGAAAAAGAGGGCATTCATTAGGAAAACAGCGCAGAGACGAATATGTAAATCGTTTATTGGAGTTCCAAAAAAAAGGCGGAAGAATTGAAGACCGTTTTTTAGACCAAATGCTTACAATGGCTTTAATTGAAGCAAGAAGTTGTGAAAGATTTAAAAGACTGAGTGAAGGATTAGAAGATGAATACTTGCGTAATTTTTACAGAAAATTTATGGAAAGCGAAGCTGGCCACTATACCCTATTTATCAATTTAGCAGACCATTATATAGACAAACAATTGGTTCGACAAAGATGGAAAGAATGGTTAGTATTTGAAGCGGGTGTGATGGAAGAAATGGCCTTACGCGGAGACAGGATTCACTAATTATTATTTTACACCAGAATTAAAATAGGTTATTTCTTTTTTCAAATCTAAATAAGGATGCTGCTCTAATAGATGTGTTGTTTTTAATAAATACAATTCCAGAAACTTTTTATGTGCAGCAGATTGTTCATTAAATGGTTTGTGCTGAAAGGCCAAATTAATATCTGCAATTTCTTTCATTAATAATTGTGTAGGCTCGTCAATGCAAGCAGCAATTAATTTTTCCCAAACATATTGTGTGGCTTGATAATTAGGATGCACCAAATCTTCGGCATAAAAACGATAATCACGTAAATCATCTAGTACTATTTCGTAGGCAGGAAAATAATACAAATGATTAAACTGATCTACTAGTTCATGTACCGATTGAATTAGCACGGATTTACTTCTGTTGTTTTCTATCACCCCTTCGCGCAAATGCCTAACTGGGCTAATAGTGAATATAATTTTTAGAGAAGGGTTGAAGTTTTTTAATTCTAAAATTAGTTTTTCAAATATTGAAACAGTTTCATTAACTGTCATTAATTTTTTCGAAAACCAATCAGAAGGCGCTTTATGATTATTTGCTGCAACCGTTTGCAGCGAAGCATTTGAAGCCTTTTCGGTTAACAAATACACCCATGCAGAGCCAAGTGTAATCATTAAATAATCTGCCGATTTTAAATACGCATTAGCTTGTGTTATTGATGTATTTATTTTTTGTAAACTCTGTTCGATAGTTATACCAGAAAATCGACTATGGTGTTTCCAACTATGCCATGCGTCATTTAAAAAAAACAAATTCGCTGCTTTAAATTCTATAGGATTAATATAAGATTCAATTGCTTCAACAACACTTACAGGATTAAATAAAATGCCATTCGGATTTTCTAGTACCTGAAATTTATGTTTGCGAAATTTTTCTCCAATATTTTCTGTAAAACAAGATCCCATCAAAAACAATTGGTGTTGTTGATGAATGGGTGTGTTGATTTTTTTTATATCGAAAGATGCGTGGAATTTCATGATGGCATACGTTGCTTCATTGCTTCATATAAAACAATTCCTGTAGCTACAGAAACATTGAATGAATCGAATTTTCCAACCATTGGAATTTTAAAGAATTGGTCAGCCGCTTTGGCTAAATAAGGCTGAACACCTCTCCCTTCATCACCCATAATAACACAACATGGTTCGTTTAAAACCAGGTCTGCTAAATTTTTATCGGCACGCATTTCACTAGTAAATACTTGTATGCCATTTAAATGCAAGGTATCAACTGCTTTCAACAAACTATTTACCCTGCAAACATGTATTAATTCTAATGCACCTGCACTACTTTTCATTGCTTCTTCATTCAATGCTCCAACTCCTTTGTCTGGAATAATTATAGCATGAGCACCACTACAAACAGCAGAACGTGCAATGCCACCAATGTTTCGAACATCTGTAATTCCATCCAACATAATGAATAAAGGAATCTCACCATTAGACACTACATGGTCTATCACTTGTTGCAAATCCATATACGCTACCCTTGCCACTAAAGCCATCACACCTTGGTGATTTGCTTTTGACATGCCATTTAATTTTTCAATAGGCACTTGTTGTATAGGAATATTATTCTCACGCGCCAATTGACGTATGGTATGAATATTTTCACCCTCTACATTTTTTTGAAACAATATTTTATCAATTGTTTTACCGGCGCGAATGGCTTCAATTAAGGGTTGTCGACCAATAATGAGAGAATCTTGTTTTACAGACATAATTTGTTTATTTGGTAAAATGACCGTCTAAGATCATTAATTGTATTTTTAATATGGTTGCAATACTAATAGCATCGGTGATTTCACCATTTTTAACCATTTCATAGACAGTAGCAAAAGGTAATTTCTTTACTTGCAGCTGTTCTGTTTCCTCTGGCATTGCATCATATTGCGTTAAATCGGTTGCAAGATAAACGATTGCCAACTCATCGCTCACAGAATTCGATAAATGCATTTTAAGCAAAGGCTCCCATTTTTGTGCAACTAGTCCGGTTTCCTCTAGCAATTCTCTTTTAGCACCCTCTAAAGGATCAGTACCCACCAATGCACCTCCTTCTGGTAATTCCCAACTATATTCATCAACAGTAAACCTAAACTGACCCACTAAATAGGTATTCATTTGGTCATCTAACACCATAACTCCAATGGCCGTATTCTTGTAATGAACTTTGCCATAAATACCTTCGCCTCCGCCAGGGTTAATTACATCAAACTCTGTTAAACGAATCCATGGATTATTGTAGATTAGTTTTTGACCTAATATTTTCCAAGGGTTTTGTTCCATACTTAAATTTTATCTCAACAATATTCCTTCCCAAAAATAAAAAACCTCTGCTCAAATGGCAGAGGTTTTTTGAATATGCTTTAAAAAGTTTATTTGATGCCAAAAGCAACTTTCACTTTTTTAACGTAATCTAATTTTTCCCAGGTAAATAATTCAACTTTTACAGTTTTTACTTTTCCTGAAGGATCTTTAAATTCTTTGTAAACGATTTCGTTTTTACGGCCCATATGACCATATGCTGCGGTTTCGCTATACATTGGCGTACGTAATTTTAAACGTTGCTCAATAAAGTAAGGACGCATATCAAAAATACCTTGAACCAATTTTCCAATTTGCCCGTCGGTCATTTTTACTTTTGCAGTTCCAAAAGTTTTTACATTAATAGAGGTAGGTTTTGCTACACCAATTGCATAAGAAACTTGTACCAATACTTCGTCTGCAATACCTGCTGCAACTAGGTTCTTGGCAATATGACGTGTTGCATAAGCTGCAGAACGGTCTACTTTACTAGGATCTTTACCAGAGAATGCGCCACCACCGTGTGCACCCTTTCCACCATAAGTATCTACAATAATTTTTCTGCCAGTTAAACCAGTATCACCATGTGGTCCACCAATTACAAACTTACCAGTTGGATTAATATGATACTTAATATCGGCATTAAATAATTTAGCGTATTTCTTGTATTTTTTCTTAACTCTTGGAATTAAGATATTGATGATATCTTCTTTAATTTTAGCCAACATTTTAGCTTCAGAATCAAAATCATCGTGCTGTGTAGAAACAACAATTGCATCAATACGAACAGGTTTGTTATTGTCATCGTATTCTAAAGTAACTTGACTTTTTGCATCTGGGCGTAAATAAGTAATATGCTTATTCTCGCGACGCATTGCAGCCAATTCAATTAAAATTTTGTGTGCAATATCTAAAGCCAATGGCATGTAATCATCCGTTTCGTTGGTTGCATAACCAAACATCATTCCCTGATCACCAGCACCTTGTTCTTCTTTTTTCTTTTTATCTACACCTTGATTAATATCTGCAGACTGTTCGTGAATAGCCGATAAAATACCACAGCTATTTGCTTCAAACATATATTCACTTTTGGTATATCCAATTTTACGGATAACACCACGTGCAATTTCTTGAACGTCTAAATAAGCCTTAGATTTTACTTCTCCAGCTAGAATTACCTGGCCGGTAGTAACTAGGGTTTCACAAGCCACTTTTGATTGTGGATCGAATGCTAAAAAATTGTCGATTAGTGCATCAGAAATCTGATCAGCAACTTTGTCTGGATGTCCTTCAGAAACACTCTCAGAAGTAAACAAATAAGGCATGAGATTATTTTTTTGATTTTATGATCGCAAATATATACTAATCAGTTAAGTATTTAAATTTTTGAATATACAATTCTTAAACGCATTCTGAATCTTGTATGCGTTCCGCCACCTAGTCTTACCCTTCCATTTCCTACATCGTTTCCAACGCCTGGAGATAAATAAGTGATTTGTTTATACGCTTGATTAGGATAAACATTACTATAATATAATGAGTCATTTGAAGGAGCAGTAAGAATCATATTAAAAGCAGTGTCTTTTCTGGTAACAATCCCTTGAACATACCGGCTTACATTGAACCAATAGGCACCAACTCTATCATATCCCAAAATTGATTTGTAACCAATAAATCCACCAAAATCAGTAATATTTGGTCCATTAGTCATATCATAAACATAATCATTGGGAATATTTGATTTATGTTTATTTAAACTATCATACATGCTTAATAATAAATATCTAGGTGGGGTAAGTTGACTTTCTAACACTAAACGTGCATCATCTGGAACCTGCTCTGCAATTAATTCTGCTCTATGAATAATGCGGTTAGTTAAATTTTGTAAACCTGGTACTCTAATTCGAACGCCTGTTCCGGGTTGTGATTGTATGTATAATAAAGAGTCGGATTTGGGCGTAGCTGATAAATGCTTAACTACTTCAGATCCTGTTCTATCTCTTAGAATTATATTTGCATTAGCCGATGTAGAGGAATTGAATTTCAAGTAAGTAACAAGTGTATCTCTAACAGTTGCACCAGTAGTTGCCGTATTGTAATAAAGCGCCAATTTGGTATTTGTATCTGCTAAATTAATATTTACTAACACATTTGCAGGTGCAATAGCATCAGGTATTACAGCAAGGCCAGCAAAATAAGTAAGGAATAAGGAATCTGATTTATACGCATTACTAGAATCGTAATCTAAAATCATTCGTTTAGCAAAACTGCTATTTAACTTGATTCTAATTTGACTAGTTGCTGCTTCAAATCTATTAATTACAGAGTCTCCAAGTCTACGAATATCAACCGTTTTTGTAGGTCCTAATGGAGTTGGATAATATTCAAGAGGTGAAACTGTAGGATAATTAGCAGGATAACTTAAAAAAGGATCCATTTTAGTTTTCATCTCATAAACATTCAACTTCAATGGTTGCGTTGAATCTCCATAACTACCGTGGTAACTTAAAATTAAAACAGCAGAATCTATTTTAATACTATCTCTTGACCCTTGTGTTGCAAATGGATAAGATCCAGCACTAACTTGAAAAAACAATTTACCTGTGGTCTTTCCAAAAATAGGATCATTTGTAATGGCTCCTAATACATGGTTATCGGATTTGTACACTCGAACGGTGTCAAAATCTTCATAAGAATCAGTGATAACAGAAAAAGTGGTATCAAAGGTATTAACACCATCAACTGCTGGAATTAATCCAGATCCAATATCAGTTGTTGAAACGCGTGTACAGCTTTGAGAAAAAACTAGCATCACTATAGCCAATACCAATATCCTACGCATTGTAAAAAATGAATCCATTAGTTAAAAATTACTTGCCCGCAAGGTCGTTGTACAATTCTAAATACTCTGTTAAATCAGAATCCCATCCTTTAAAAGGAACCGTTTTTTTGCCTTTTACTTTAGAAAACTCGTCTACAAGTTTCTTTTCTATGACATCCGAACCAAAAGTGATGGCATCTGCATAAGTAGCACCACCTCTAAACATGGCTGTATTATCGTTTCCAGAGAACTTTTCAAGGTCTTTGTCTTTGATATTGGCGTTAATCATTGATTTTTTAACAAAATCAGCCCCTAAATCTTCTGTAAAAGTATTTTGTCCGATGGTAAACACCACTTTACTATTACCAAAAACAGGTTCTTTTTTGTAGGCAGTTTTAATAAACGCTGGAATTAAACTAGTCATCCAACCACTACAATGAATAATATCTGGAGGCCATCCAAATTTTTTCACCGTTTCTAAGGCTCCTTTGCAAAAGAAGATAGTTCTCAACGCGTTATCATCGAACCATTTTTCAGATTCATCATGAAAAATTTGTTTGCGTTTGAAAAAATCTTCGTTTTCTAAGAAATAGACCTGTAAACGGGCATTTGGTAAGGAAGCAACCTTGATTTGTAATGGGTAATCATCGCCATCAACTGTTACATTGATGCCTGAAAGACGAACTACCTCGTGTAAACGATGCCTTCTTTCATTAATTACGCCAAATCTTGGCATGATGCAGCGAACCTCCAAACCGGTATCATTACTCTTGATAGCCAGTTTATTAATCACCTCTGCAAACTCAGTCAGCTCCAAATAAGGAGACATTTCTGTGGCTATGAATAAAATTCTTTTTTTGGTTGACATTATCACGCCATTTTAACGATGCTTGAAAATAGTTCGCAAAGGTACACAAAATAGATAGAAACTGAACAAGGCAAGCAGAACTATCAATTCAGAAGGCTTATTTTGCCATTTATATGCTAAATGACAAGTAATTATACGCCATTTAGAATTGCTTGCTTAACTTGCCGAAGAATGTAATTTCAATGAAAAAGAGACTGATATCGGTTTTAAAATATCTTTTATTTATAGGAATTGGGGTTTTTCTAGTTTGGTGGAGTTTACACCAAATTCCTAACAATAAATGGGGGGAATTCAAAAACTCCTTACGAACGGCTAAGTATGCATTGATCGTTCCTGTATTAGTAATTTTGAGTTTAAGTCATATAATTAGGGCTTTGCGTTGGCGTATTTTAATGCAACCAATGGGATACACCCCTAGTTTTCCCAACACTTTTTTTGCTGTTATGATTGGGTACTTAGCCAATTTAGCTGTTCCTCGTTTGGGAGAAGTACTAAAATGCACCATTTTATCTAAGTATGAAAAAGTACCCGCCGAAAAACTAGTGGGAACTATTGTTGCAGAAAGAGCTTTTGACGTTATTTCCCTTGGCATAATTTTTTTGCTTGCCTTTGTATTTCAATTTGAAGTGGTGGGCGAATATGGTATGCAATTGTTTAAAGAATTGTTTCAAAATAAATCCGGACATTTTTCAATTAATAAAATACTAATTGCTGTTGGAATTTTAGCGGCTTGCTTTGTAGCCCTAAAGGTTTGGTTCTACCAGTTTTCACATTTAAGAATTGTCATTCTGTTTAAAAAAATACTACGAGGCATTTGGGAAGGATTAAGCAGTGTAAACAAATTACAACAGAAATCTTTGTTTATATTTTATAGTGCCGCTATTTGGGGTTTATATATTTTGGGCACTTGGGTGGGTTTATCTGCTACACAAGGCACTGCCCATTTAGGCATTCAGGAAGCTATTTCGGCATTGGCATTTGCAAGTATTGGTATGATAATTACGCCTGGCGGAATTGGCGCTTATGCGTTTTTTATGGCCAAGGTTTTAGAAAAAAATGATATCCCATTTGAAATTGGTTTTGCAAATGGAACGCTTCAATGGTTTGCACAGTTTATTATTGTACTAATTATAGGTACTATATGTGTTGTGTTATTACCTATTTACAACAAATCGAATAAACAATGAGAGCAATAGAAAGTATTCCAAAAAAAATTCAAACTTTAACTACCCTCAAAGCAACTGTTGCAAGTTGGAGAGCCACAGGTAAAACAGTTGCATTTACAAACGGATGTTTTGATATTTTACACGAAGGACATATTTTTTCATTGTCTCAAGCTGCAAAAGAAGCCGACTTTTTAATTGTTGCAGTAAATAGTGATGCTAGCATACAAAGACTAAAAGGATATGATAGACCTATTAATAAGGAACAAAGTAGGGCCCTTATTATTGCAAGTTTGGCCATTGTTGATGCGGTGATTGTTTTTGAAGAAGACACCCCATTAACACTTATTGAAACGTTATTACCTGATACGCTTGTAAAAGGTGGCGATTATACTATTGAACAAATTGTTGGATCTAAAGAAGTAATTGCCAATGGTGGTAAAGTAGTAATAAACCCAATTGTAACAGGCTTTTCAACTACTGGCATTATTGATCAAA
>CAIKZP010000100.1 GCA_903831935.1 uncultured Bacteroidota bacterium
ACAATATTTTCTACTTCAATTGCTTGCTTAGCCGATACCGTACTGGTTTTAATTTCTAAAGAAGTACCCAGTACATTTTCAAAATGCGACACATATAATTGTGCTGTTTTTTTTGTTTTAGTAGGAGGGGTTCCTGCAAAAGTGCTAGAAAACATTAGGGAGCAAAATACCAAGAATGCAATTGTATATTTCATAGACTAAATTTTAAATTCTGCGCCCAATGTATTTAATATAGTATTAATAATCACTGAAAATCGGTGATATAACTATTAAAATCAGCCAAAAAGATTTTTGTGGGATAAAAATCTATAAGCAATAATTAATCTATCCGCCAATCAACTTAGCAATTCCAAAAGCACAGCCCGCAGCAATAGCGCCAATCACCGCTACTTTTATGGCGCCTTGTAATGGAGGAGTGCCGGTTAATTTGCTTTTAAAATAGCCAAAAAGAAAAAGGCAAGCTAAGGTAACAATGGCAGAAAGTTTTAAACCTTCTAATCCATTTTCTACAAAAAAATACGGACTTAATGGAATCAATCCGCCAACTATATAAGATGCGCCAATATTAAAGGCACTTTTTCTAGCCCTTTTTGGATCTGGTTTTTCTAGGCCCAATTCATGTTTCATCATAAAATCGGCCCAACGGTCTTTGTCTTTAATGAGTTCTTCTACAGCTTCTTCTTGCACAGCTCTACTTAATCCTAATCCTTCAAAAAAAACGCGTACTTCTTCGCGTTCAACTTCGGGTAAGGTTTCAATTTCTTCGTATTCTCTTTTTAATTCACTGGCATAGTGTTCTTGCTCAGTTTTTCCTGCCAAATATCCACCCAAACCCATGGCTATAGAGCCCGCAGCAATTTCTGCAATACCCGCAATCACAATCAAATGGACATCTTTAACCGCACCACTTAAACCTGCTGCCAGTGCAAAAGGCACTGTTAACCCATCTGCCATGCCAATAACAATATCTGTAATGGTTTCAGAACTGGTTAAGTGTTTTTCAATATGGTCGTGATGAAGGTGTGTGTCCATGGTAGTTGGAGAACAGATTTTAACAATGAAAGCCATTGTCTGTTGCCAATAAAGGTATCATTTTAATTGTTTTGGGCACCATTTTCTAACCAACAAATAATGCTGCCCTTAACTTTTCGGCTCATTTAGATAATATTAATTAATTATATATCAAGCAGTTCCAAATTAGTTAATGCTTCGGTAACATTCACGTAACAATTCCTTAACATAGTGCGAATACTTTTGCTGCAATTAAAATATCAGAAGTGAAGCATTTTATAGCATACATCCTTTTTAGTTTTATAGTCTTGGTGTCTTTTGCACAGAAAGGCAAGGTAGTTGGTAAGGTAACCAACTCAAGAAATGAAGGGCTATCTGGTGTTACCATTAAAATTGCTGGTGGTGCAACAGGGTTTACAAAAACAGATTTAGACGGTCGTTTTGTATTACCAATTGAGGCTGGAAAAAAATACAGTATAACTCTTTCATATATTGGATACAGAGAAAAAACAGTTGATGATATTA
The DNA here is from genome assembly GCA_903831935.1 of uncultured Bacteroidota bacterium. Classification (GTDB taxonomy): domain Bacteria; phylum Bacteroidota; class Bacteroidia; order Chitinophagales; family Chitinophagaceae; genus Sediminibacterium. The sequence goes on from CAIKZP010000100.1 coordinate 1,537, forward strand.
GCCTTACCAAAGTAGGCGAAGAAGAAACTTTAAATGTAATGCTAGTTGAAGCAGGCAAAGCATTAGAAGCCGTAACAGTAAAATCATCTTCAAGAGGTGCTGGCGCAAAAGGAGAAACCGTTAATGCATTATTGGCATTTCAAAAAAACACTTCAACCGTTTCTCAAGTAATTTCTGCCGAAGCAATTCGTAGATCTCCAGATAAAAATACTGGTGAAGTTTTAAAACGTATTCCTGGTACTTCTATTCAAGAAGGAAAATACTTGGTAGTGCGTGGTTTGGCTGATAGATATAACCAAGCAATGTTAAATGGCATTTTATTAAGTAGCACAGAGCCAGATAGAAAAACCTTTTCTTTCGATGTATTCCCTGCACCAATGATTGACAATATTATTATCAACAAGGCATTTGTTCCTGAATTACCTGGTGAGTGGGCTGGTGGTTTAATACAAGTAAATACAAAAGATATTCCAACAAGTAATTTCTTTAGCGTTCAATTAGGTACTGGATTTAATACACAAACAGCAGGTAGTGATTTTTATCAGTACAAAGGTGGTAGTTTAGATTTCTTAGGAATTGATGATGGTGCAAGGTCTTTGCCAGATGGTTTGCCTGCAAAGAATGCATTTAGCATGCTAGATCAAACACAAAAAACAGCTTACGGAAAACAGTTTTCAAATATTTGGTCTGCAGAAAAAAATGCTTCTAATTATTTACCTGTAACCAATAAAACTTTTCAAATTAACGGTGGATTTAATACCAAATTAGGTGCCAATAGTAAACTAGGCGTTTCACTTGCACTTACTTATAACCAAAGTTTTAAAAGAACCAATTTCGATAATAGACTTTATTCTATTACTAATAATTTAGCTAGTATAAACTTCGATTATCATAACGATAAGTATAGTCAAGACGTTTTATGGGGTGCATTAGGAAACTTCACTTTGCAATTAGGCAATAATTCTAAAATTTCTTGGAAATCAATTTTGAATATCAATTCTACCGATTATACAACTAAGCGTACTGGAAAAGATTTTGAAAATGATCCTATCAATGGAGAAAATATTAGGGCTACAGAATTGGCTTTAAAAGCAAATACATTTTTTAATACACAATTATCTGGCGACCATAATTTACCAACTTTAAAAGCAAAATTACATTGGTACGGAAGCTTTAATATTCTAGATCAATATATTCCAGACCAACGTCGTTTGCAATACAATCAAAACGTTTCTGTTCCAAACGCACCATATACATTGTTAGTTTCTGCGTCTAAAACTTCTCAAAGAAGTGGTAGCAGGTATTATGGATTTTTAAATGATTATGTATACACTGGTGGTGGAGATGCTACTAAAAACTTTACCATTGGTTCTTTAAATCAAAGTGTAAAAGCTGGTTATTTAATTCAAGTAAAAGATCGTTTGTTTGATTCAAGACCTTTTTCTGTATACCTTCCTTCAGATAATCCTGCATTGCGTTTGTTACCTGAAAATCAAGTGTTCAGTCAAGAAAATTTTGGAACAGGATTCGATAATAAATTTGCTTTCAATGAAATCTACGGTAATCAATACCGATATATTGCAAACAGTATTTTAAATGCTGGATTCCTTCAGTTCGACAACCAAATAGCACGCCAATTAAGGGCAACTTGGGGAGTACGTTGGGAAAATTTCGACCAAGTTATTGGAAGTATGCAACAAAAAGATCCAAGACATGTACATACAACTGTTGACGACTTTTTACCTGGTTTGAATTTTACTTTTAAAGCAAATGAACAAACCAATATTCGTTTGTCTGGTTCTCAAACTGTTGTTAGACCAGAGTTTCGTGAGTTGAGTCCTTTTGCTTTCTTTGATTTTGATTTAGGTGCAACAACAACTGGTAATAAAGAATTGGTTAGAACAAAAGTTACCAATGCAGACTTACGTTATGAAATTTATCCAAGAGCTGGAGAAATATTCACACTAGGTGTATTCTATAAATATTTTGAAAAACCAATTGAATTATATTTCAACCAAACAGGTGCGGGTAGTTCAAGTACCTTCAATTATATCAATGCCGATAAAGCATCTGGATATGGTGCTGAATTGGAAATCAGAAAAAAATTAGATGTGGTATCTGATGCCTTACGCAATTTCGTATTCCAAGGAAACTTTTCTTACATATACAATAGAGTAATTAGTTCTGGTACTAATTTAAATAGACCAATGCAAGGTCAAAGCCCTTATTTAATTAATGCGTCACTTCAGTATGATATTGAAAAAATTGGCTTAAACACTACTATTTTATTCAACCAAATTGGTCGTCGTATATTATATGTAGGAAGTAGTGATTATCCGCCAGTATGGGAAAATCCACGTGCATTACTTGATTTGCAAATGGCTAAAAAAGTACTTAAAAATAAAGCCGAATTAAAATTAAATGTTTCTGATTTACTTAATCAGGTAGCTTATTTCTACCACGATTTAAATGAAGACGGAAAGTTCGATAAAACAAAAGATGCACTTGCTATTGCGCGTAAATATGGCACAAACGTAAGTATCTCTTTTGCCTATACCATTAAATAAAAAAAAACAAATAAAAATTCTCCCAATGAAAAAGGTATTTATTCTGATTGCAGCCGCAGGAATGTTCGCAAGCAGTTGTAGAAAAATTGAAGTTGATGGAACTACAACAACTGTAGTAACTACTCCTCCATCTTCGACTCCAGTAGAAAATACGATTCTTGAAGGTCGTATCATTACAAATTTAACTTTAAAGGCAAGTTATACATATAAATTGCGTGGATTGGTTTATGTAACCAATGGAGCAATTTTAACTATTGAGCCAGGCACTAAAATTGTTGGTGAAAATGGTAAAAATGGTGCTTTAATTATTTGCCGTGGTGCAAGAATTAATGCAGATGGAACTGCCGATAAACCAATTGTATTTACTTCTGAAGCTGCAACACCTCAACGTGGTGATTGGGCTGGACTAGTTTTATTAGGTAATGCACCTAATAACTCCTCTTTCAATGGAGTTGATGGAATAGGTGAAATTGAAGGTGGTGTTAATAATAGTGATGGTTTAGGTTTATATGGCTTAGGTGCTACTTCAAACTTAACTGATAATAGCGGTACTTTACGTTATGTACGTATTGAATATGCAGGTTACGCGTTTTTACCAGACAAAGAAATTAATGGTTTAACATTTGGTGGTGTGGGTAACCAAACTACTATTGATTATGTGCAAGTTTCTTATGCTAATGACGATTCTTTTGAGTGGTTTGGCGGATCAGTAAACTGTAAACACTTAATCTCTTTCCGTACACTAGATGATGATTTTGATACTGATAATGGATTCAGTGGAAAAGTACAATTCGGTATTTCTTTACGTGACTCTTCTGTAGCGGATATTTCTAAGAGTGAAGCATTTGAGTGCGATAATGATGCTAACGGATCAGATAGAATGACTTATTTACCTTCTATTCCAGTTAGTGCTAATAATTTAGTAGCAATCGTTCCTGTAAAAACAAATGCTGTATTTAGCAATATGACTTTGATAGGACCAAAGGCAACTGCTACATCTAATGGCAATAGTTTGTTTTTAGCTGGTGCGCAATTACGTAGAAACTGCGAACAAAGCATTTACAATTCTGTATTCTTAGGTTGGGGCGGTGGCGCAGTTAACGGTTTGTTGATTGATGCTAGTAAAGGAACTCCTACCGATAAAAATTTAGATCCTACAGGTGGATTGAATTTTAGAAATAATATTATTGCAGGTCCAACTGCTAATGCTGTTGTTTATGCTGCTAGTGCAACTTTGCCTACTGGTGCTACAACTGCTTCAATATTAGCTTGGGTTAGTACTGCTGCTTATGCAAATACTATGACTCCTAATAATACAGATGTAGGTTTAGGTGCTCCATTTGCTTATGCTGCTCCTGATTTCAACCCAACTGCAACAACTTCAATTGCTGCATCTGGTGCAGATTTCACAAGTGCTAAGTTAAAAACTTCTACAAGTGGTAAATTAGACTTCACAGCTGTTACCTACAAAGGTGCATGTGGTGTAGGCGATACTTGGTGGAAAACTTGGACTTCTTTTAAATAGTTTAGTATAACCTTTTTCATATAGAGGCTGTCTCAATAATATGAGTCAGCCTCTTTTTATTCGGATACCTGATGGATAAATATATTCGTTTACACAATTCTCAGCGTAGCTTTTTAGTTTTGATACATCCTGTTATTTATTACCTTTAACCAAGCGTAATTATCAATCTTATGAAATATTATTTTGTAATCGTTTTACTTGTTATTATTTGCGGCTCTTGTAATAATCAATCAGCACCAAAACAAACAGCAGATACTATAGCTCCAACTCCCGTTAAAGACCCTGCAACCATTGCTGCTGAAAATGCAAGTATGTTAAAGCAATATAATTCGCTAGAAAAAGTGTTTGATAACCAGAATTGGATGGTAATAAGAGGGAAGGATACAAGTTATTTATACCTAAGCAGGTTGAATAATTTTTTAATTTTAGCGCATAATTTCAATATGAAAAAAGGCGATTCAGCCAATTTAATGATTGATTCAATTAAAGTAGCAGGTAGTAATAAAATCAGTTGGAAATGGAATAGTAAAAATTATATTTTAGAATCTGCTACCGAATTTACCAATACATGGTTAGCCGATTCAAGTAAAATAATTTTTAGAAAGAATGATATTGGTACATTAGGATTTGAAATAACTGGGCAAGAAAAATTGATGCTTAAAAAAACACTGCCACTGTCTACTTTTTTAGTTCGATCTTTTTATGATTATCAGCATGGAACCAAATTAGCATTCGATCAAACTGATTTTACTAAAAAGCATAAGCCTTAAATTAATTACCAATTATTCATCTGCCCTTCCACAATTCTTTCTGGCTTTTTAATTGCATGCTCTTTCCATTTAGCATCGTAAGACACAAACCAACTCAGCCAAAGAGTCCGCGACAAGCGCATTTGCAAGGGTTGTGTAAGTACTAATAATATTATGTCGGTAGCCAACCAATAAAAAATTCGGTTGTCGTCTATATCAAAAGTCATTCCAATTAATACTTTCCAAGCAACAAAGGTTGCAACAGTAAAAGCCACAGACAAACCATAACTCACATAACCGGTTCCGTAATAGAAGCCAACTTCTAATTCGGTGGGTTGCCCACAAGAAGGGCAGGTTGTAGGCATTTGCATGTTTTTAGAAAAATTATACGGGTTGTTATGCGTAAAAATTTTTCCTTCTCTACAACGCGGACAACGATTATTAAAAACACTCCACAAATAAAAAGGCTTTTTTTCAGGAACAGACATGTATGATGGTTGTTTGAGGCTGCAAGTTAGTTATAAGTTTTTATTGGTTGATGGCATTTATACATTGCAATTATCGTCGTAGCCACAACCCCTTTTATTGTAAGCACCAATGACGCCAATAATTATTAAAGCGAATCCAAAAATAGCAGGAAGCCAGTCTTGAAATTTTATGGCAGCCCATAAAAATAAAGCACCCGTACATAAACGAATAATTAAGGCCCAATCGGGGTTTAAAAAAAATCGCAACACTTATTGTAGTTTGTTTTGTAATGAGCTCCAATTGCCGCCATTAAAGGCTTCCATGCCTGCTTTGTTAAGTATGGTGGTAGCCATACCGCTTCTAGCACCAGATTGGCAAACGGTAATGATCTTTTTATTTTTCTTCTTCAATACATCTAACTTTTGTTCTAAGGTTTGCAATGGAATGTTTTGAGATTGCGGAATATGTCCTGATTTAAATTCATCTACCGAACGAACGTCCACAATAATTGCACCTTGTAAAAAAAGTTCTTTGAAGTCTACGGCTGGTGTGCCAATTCCGAATAAATTACTAAAGATTCCCATAATGTTATTTTTTACAAATCTCCATGAATTATGGGCATTAAATAGTGACAATAGTTACAAAACAAAAAATAGCTTTATAACAATTCAATGGCATTGCGGTGTAATACCACCATTTTACGTTGCTCCATTTTTTTAAGTAGTCGAGAAATCACTTCTCTCGACGAATTTAATTCTTCGGCAATTTGTTGGTGCGATAAAGCAATGGTATGAACGTTGTTTATTTTAACATGGCGTTGTAAATAAAAAAGTAGTCGCTCATCCATATTTCTAAATGCTACTTGGTCTATTAAATTAAGCAATTCATCGAAACGATTTCGGTAAGTGCTTAATACAAAATGGTACCAAGTTTTGTATTCAATCATCCAGCGGTCAATCAATTGTAGTGGCACCATTAATACGGTTGTTTCTTCAACTGTTTTGGCCATCACCCTACTGGCTTCTGCTTTTGCGGCACAAATAATAGATATGGCACAAGCTTCGCCGGGTTGTAAATAGTACATTAAAAATTCACCGCCGTCTTCGTTCTCTCTAAATATTTTTACAGAGCCATCTAGTATTAACATGGTGCTCTTAATAAACTGGCCTGTGCGCATCATTAGCTCTCCAGCAGGAAAGGTTTTAATAACTCCATGGGTAATTATTTCGTTTAATAATTCAGGTTCAAATTGCGGAAATAAAACGCTAATATCTTCCATAATTATTGGGCTAAAATTTTTTCCATTTGAATGCCACGTGATCCTTTCACTAACAAATACGTATCGGTAAAACCTTGTGCCTGCAACCATTCTTTAGCAGCATTGGCATTGGGTAAATAAATAAATGGATGTGTTATTTTTTCAAAATCGCCACCAACTAATACCACATTTTTAAAACTGTATTGTTCAATTAAGTTGGCAATTGTTTGGTGTTCTTCCACACTATTAATGCCTAATTCTTTCATAGCGCCAAGCATTAATACTTTATTGGGTACAGCAAGTTTTGCAAAATTTTCAATAGCCAATTGCATACTACTTGGGTTGGCATTATAAGCATCTAAAATAAAATGATTCGTTCCTACTTGTAATAATTGAGAGCGACTATTAGACGGCGAATAATTTTCAATCGCCTCCACCATTTTATTATCAGGAATTTGAAAATAAAGCCCAATTGCTAATGCACACAAAACATTGGGTAAATTATAGTCGCCTACTAATTGTGTATGAATTGTAACAGGATCAATTCCCTTGCTAATAGCTACCGATAAAAAAGTTTCGCTAGCAGCCACAGTGCCTACTAAATTGCCAACCTTACTGCCATAAGCAAATCGTTTTTGTATGCCCTTACTCATGTTAATTAAGTATGGCGCATCGGTTAAAACAAAGGCAGTTCCATTATGTGTACTTAAATAATCAAACAATTCTCCTTTGCCTATACGAACCCCTTCTTCGCTACCAAATCCTTCTAGGTGCGCTTTGCCACAATTGGTAATAATGCCGTGTGTAGGCTGTGTATACAAGCAATAAGCGGCAATTTCTTTTTGGTGATTGGCACCCATTTCAATCACGGCAATTTCAGCATCCTTTTTAATTTTTAAAATGGTAAGCGGTATGCCAATATGGTTGTTTAAATTTCCTTCGGTAGTAGCGGTTTTTAAATGGCTCGATAAAACAGCCGATACCAATTCTTTGGTGGTTGTTTTACCATTACTGCCTGTAATAGCAATAAAAGGGATATCAAACTGTTCGCGGTGAAATTGTGCTAAATCTTGCAAGCAAGTTAATACATCAGGCACCTGAATAATGCGTTCATTGCTTGGGTCAATTGGTTCGTCTACAATAGCATATGCAGCACCTTTTTCTATAGCTTGTAAGGCAAATGCATTGCCATTAAAATTGGCACCTTTTAAAGCAAAAAAAAGGCTGCCTTTTTCTATTTTTCTAGTATCCGTTTCTATAGAAGGATACTGTTCATAAATTTCATACAATTCTGCTATTTGCACAGGCCTCAATTTATCTGTAAAAATACCGCCTTATTGTTAAGCAGCAATTAGTTAATTCCATAAAAAAAGCCACTCAACTAAATGAATGGCTTTTTTGTAAGCTGTATCGTTACCTTTTCCTTAACGCTTATTTCTTCGAGGAGGGAAAAATGTGCCAGATTTAACTGCACTAGAAGTACTTTCAGGAGCACCATAATGCGACATCGCACAACGGAATCCCAAAGCATTGGTACTTTGTTCTTCTTCTAAAAACCGGCGTGCACCTGGGCTTAACCAGTAAGCTCTATCATTCCAACTTCCTCCTTTAAATACCCTTGATTTGTCTGAAATTAAGGTGGTAATACCATAACCGTAATTAGCGCCACTCAAAGAATCGCCATCATTATAATTCACGGCATAAGAGCGTTGGTAATTACGTCTGTTTCTTAATGCAGAATCAGATTCAGCAACCATTTTAATTCTACCCTTATCATCTCTTAAATTGCCTTCTCCACCAGAACGGTCAATCTTTTTAAATACGTTACCACGGAAACTATTAAAATCTTCTCCATCTAAACTAGTTAACGGACGATAAACATCGGCAACCCACTCACTCACATTACCACTCATATTATATAAACCAAATCCATTAGGAAAATATGATGTTACTTCTCCAGGAATATCGGCGTTATCATTCAAGCCACCAGCAACTCCCATATTATCTCCAGCGCCACGTTTAAAGTTGGCTAAGTAAGCACCCTGAAAAGATCCTTTTTTGGTATAGCGAAGATTATCAAAACCATCGTTTTTCCAAGCATAGATTTGTTTGTTGGCTACCACTTCTTCTCCACGCTCTTTTTTATTACGTTTCCTTTGTGGATTTTCCATCATATAACCATAAGCAGCGTATTCCCACTCGGCTTCAGTTGGCAAGCGATAGTCGCCAAACATAATTCCATCTTCGAACTTAACAGTTGTTCTAGGACGACCTTGTGCATCTTTTAAAGGATTGCTTTTTTTGGTTACTTCTCTGCCCGGAACTGCTTGGTACTCACCCAACATATAGGCTTGCGAGTTGAAATTATCTTGCCCAGCGCCGTTTAATTCTTTTTTAAGTTGTGTTTTTTTATCTAAGAAACCTTTGTTCATTAAGGTTAACTCATTCACGCGATCGGTTCTCCAAATACAATAATCGGTAGCCTGCTTCCAGTTAACACCTACAACAGGGTAGTAATTATAAGATGGATGTCTAAAATAGTATTCCACCAAAGGCTCGTTAAACGATAATTCGCTTCTCCAAACCAAACTATCGGGTTTTGCTTGATCTACTACAGAATCCATACCAGCAGTACCAAACACGTTTTCAAGCCAGTACAAATACTCGCGGTAGTGAACGTTAGCAACCTCTGTTTTGTCTATGAAAAAAGAAGAAATAGTTACACGGCGCGAAATATTGTTCCAGTCGGCCATCACGTCTTCTTGGGTTGAACCCATGGTAAAAGTACCCCCTTGCACAAACACCAAACCCGGTGCTGTAGGAACGTCTTTAGGTTTAGGCACGTTGAAATTACCTTGGTTTTTGTCGTTGTAATTCCATCCAGTAGCGGTAGACTTATCTACTTTTTTCTTAAACAAACTACAGGAAGCGAATGATCCGGCAAGGGCTAAAAGCCATACCAAATTCCTGGTTGATTTTAATAATTGCATTATAAAAAATTGAGTTTGAAGTAGAGTTTTCTCAGATCATTCTAATTTACGTCTGTGCGAATATAGAAGATTTCTGTTTATATAGTAAAAAAATGGGCCGCATTTGTCTGTTATCAAAAACCTAATTTTAACCCTTGTTTCATATAAAGCCTATTAAAAGCCTTGTAAAACTTAACAAAGAGCCAAAAAAAGCTTGAAATTGAACAGAAAAAAGTTCCAAAAAAAAGCTTCAATACATTTGCCAACATGCTAAACAAAACAAAAATTGGTATCCTCTTGCTGCTATTTCTAGGGCGGCAGCCGCTATTGGAGGCGCAAAGAGTGTATGCAGCCAATTCAGTTTTAGCAACTGGCAATTGGATAAAAATTGGAATAAAGCAAGCAGGTGTTTATAAAATTGATGCAGCCAGTATAGCTTCCATGAATTTAGCAGCAGGAAGTATAGGATCGGCATCCATTAAATTATTTGGAAATGGTGGCGCTATGTTACCCGAACCCAATGCCCAATTTAGAAACGACGATCTGGTAGAAAATGCCATTGAAGTAGTTGATGGGGGTGATGGAATTTTTAGTGGAAACGACTACCTGCTTTTTTATGCCAACGGTCCGCATCAATGGCTTAAAGACAGTTTGAATAAGCAGTTTAATCATGTTAAAAATTTGTATGCCGATACTGCTTATTATTATTTGAGTATTGGTGGAACTGGTAAACGACTCAATACCAAAACAGCACCAGTCAATTCAAACACAGTTGTAAATAGTTTTAACGAAAGATATTTTTATGAAAACGATTTGGTCAACTTGCAAAATAGTGGCAAGGAATGGTTAGGAGAATCGTTTAGTAGCAATGGATCATTAGCCAAAACATTTAGTATTGATTGGCCCGGAATGATTGCGCCAGTAACTTTAAAAACAAGTGTAGCAGCACGTAGTATTAATTCGGCCAGCAGTTTTGCAATTCAAATGAATGGGCAAACAATCATGAACATCAATATTCCTGCGGTTTCTGGCTATTTTTTAGATGCCTATGCACTTGCAGGAAACGATAATAAATCTAGTAATGTTTCGAGTACACCAATCAGCTTAAACTATACTTATCAAACAACAGTAGCGGGTGCAGAAGGATGGCTAAACTGGTTTGAATTACATGGCAGAAGGTCTTTAATAATGAATGGCACAAACCAATTGCCATTTAGAGATTGGGCCTCAGTGGCAGCGGGCAATATTGCAAAATTTACAATTTCAAATACAACAGCCAATACCAATATTTGGGATATTACCAATCCATTAAATCCCGAAAAAATAAATGGCAGTTTATCAGGAACCGATTGTGTTTTTTTAGCCAATGCATCGCAACTACGCGAGTACATAGCATTCGATAAAACCAATGTATTTATTCCGGTATCAACACAAAAAATTAGCAATCAAAACCTCCACCAGAGCAGTGTTGCAGACTATATTATTGTTACAGACGCATCATTCATATCAGCAGCAAATCAATTGGCTGCATTCCATACACAGCAAGACCAATACAGAACAGTAGTAGCCACCACCCAACAAATTTTTCAAGAATTTTCTGGCGGTATTCCAGACCCAACAGCCATTAGAGATTTTGTAAAAATGTATTACGATAAAGCAGGAGCGGTAGTAGCCAATCGACCAAAATATTTATTGTTATTGGGTGCTGCCTCTTTCGATTATAAAAACAGAATTACAAATAATACCAATTTGGTTCCCGGATACGAATCGGTGAATTCTTTTGATCCTTTACTAACGCATACTTCCGATGATTTTTTTGCATTACTCGATGATGCCGATGATATTAATATGGTAGCACCTGCAGGATTATTAGATATTGGTGTTGGAAGAATACCTGCAAGAAATTTAGCAGACGCACAATTAATGGTGCAAAAAATTATTCAATATTATCAAAAAGCAAGTATCGGGCCATGGCGCAATCAAGCTGTTTTTATTGCAGACGATAAAGATGCCAATTTGCATTTAAACGACGCAGAGTCTTTGGTGAATGGGGTTTCGGCTACTGATGCGTTTATCAATTCCAATAAAATTTATCTCGACGCCTATCCACTAGTAAGTGGTTCTGGAGGTGCGCGCTATCCTGCTGTAAATGATGCCATTGTTAATTCGGTTTTTAATGGTGCATTAATTGTAAATTATAGTGGGCACGGAAATTCGCAACGCTTGGCCGAGGAAACAATTTTAAGTCAAACAGAATTAAATCGATTTAATAACGCCAATAAATTACCCTTGTTTATTACTGCAAGTTGCGATTTTGCACCT